>CACXEB010000047.1 GCA_902766515.1 uncultured Eubacteriales bacterium | reverse complement strand
TGGTGGTCGGAGACTGCACGTCAAAGGATGACCTGGAAAAGGTATTTTCAGAATACAGCATCGACCAGGTGATCCATTTCGCCGGTCTGAAAGCGGTCGGTGAATCCGTTGCCAAACCGCTCATGTATTACCGGAACAACCTCGACGCGACCCTGACGCTGCTCGAGGTCATGGCCGCGCACGGCTGCAGGCAGATCGTGTTCTCGTCCTCCGCGACGGTCTATGGCACGATCCAGGAAATGCCCCTGAAGGAGACTTTCCCGCTCGGGTGCACCAATCCCTATGGCTGGACCAAGTTCATGTCTGAGCAGATCCTCCGCGACGCAGGACAGGCCGACACGGCGCTGTCCGTGGTACTCCTTCGGTACTTCAACCCGGTCGGCGCGCATGAAAGCGGTATGATCGGCGAAGACCCCAACGGCATTCCCAATAACCTGATGCCGTTTATCTGCCAGGTCGCGAAAGGACGCCTGCCCCATCTGAACGTCTTCGGCGATGATTATCCGACGCCGGATGGCACAGGTGTCCGGGACTATATCCATGTCATGGACCTGGCCGAGGGCCACGTCGCCGCGCTGCGTTACGCGAAAGAACATACCGGAGTCGAGGCAATCAACCTGGGCACTGGGGTCGGTTACAGCGTACTCCAGCTCCTGCATGCCTTTGAAGAAACCAACGGCGTCAAAGTGCCCTACCAGATCTCGGCCCGGCGGCCCGGCGACATCGCCACCTGCTATGCCGATCCCTCCAAGGCGCTTGAGCTGCTCCATTGGAAGACCAGCCGCAGCCTCACGGACATGTGCCGTGACGCCTGGCATTGGCAGAGCCTGAACCCCATGGGCTACCACGCATAACGGAGGCTGTCATGCGGAAGCGTTTCATCTGCCGATTCATCGCTGTCATGCTGTGCCTGTCCGTCACAGGTGGCACAGCCTGCGCCGCGGCGTCCGGTAGCGGGTATCACCGCTACAACGCCGTCATTTATGATGTCTTTGACACGGTCATCACCCTCATCGGCTACGCGGAGGACCAGGCGGATTTTTCAAGCGCCTATGAAGGTGTCAAGGATATTTTCATCGATTACCACCGGCTGTTCGACGGCTACCATACCTATGACGGGATGGAAAACCTCTGCTCCGTCAACCGGAAGGCCGGGCAGGCGCCGGTCCGGGTGGACCGCAGGTTCTATGACTTCCTGGACTGGTGTATGCGGCAGCAGGAACGATTCGGCAGCGAATATGTCAATGTGGCCATGGGAAGCGTACTGCAGCTGTGGCACGCCTACCGTGAGGAAGGCGTCGCGCTCCCGCCCATGGACCAGCTGGAAGAAGCTTCCCGCCACATGGACATCGGACATGTCATTCTTGACCCGGACGAACAGACCGTATTCTTCGACGACCCTGAGCTCCAGCTTGACTTCGGTGCCGTCGCCAAGGGCTATACCGCCCAGCTGGCCGCGGACTACCTGAGGACGACTCCCGTCACGTCCTTTGTCCTCAACGCCGGCGGCAACATCTGCGCCGGAGAGGCCAAAGCGGACAGCGGTCTCAAATGGGGCGTAGGCATCCAGGATCCGGATGGCGGTACGACAGGCAACGACCTGTTCGACACGCTGTTCACGACCGACAAGGCTGTCGTGACCTCCGGAGATTATCAGCGGTACTATATCGTCCAGGGCAAGCGCTACGCGCACCTGATTTCGCCTGAGACCCTGATGCCGGCAGATCATTTCCGGGCCGTGACCATCGTAGCGGACGATTCCGGGCTGTGCGACTTTCTCTCTACCTTCCTCTTCATCGCGGATTACGAGACCGGCCGTGCGCTGGTGGATTCCATGGACGGTGTGGAAGCTTTCTGGATCCTGCCGGACCGTTCCGTACGGTATACGGACGGCATGACGGCATACCTGAAGAGCACCGGCGCAACCAACCAATAAAGGAGGACTGACGCAATGCTGACCTATCCGGAGCGGGCCTGTGACAGGATGCTTCACATCGATCCCAACCTGACCCCTTTCAAAGGGGATATCCTCATGCGCCTCACCCGTGCCAATGAAACCATGACGCGGCTGGTCGGTGATAAGAACCAGCTGAGCGATTTCGCGGACGGTTATCTGTACTTTGGTTTTCACCGCAACGAAACGGGCTGGGTTTTCCGCGAGTGGCTGCCGGGGGCTGAGCAGGTTTTCCTGACGGGCGACTTCAATGTCTGGTCATGGAACAGCCACCCGCTGACGCGCCGCGAAAACGGCGTATGGGAGATCGTCCTGGACGGCAAAGACGCGCTGAAGCACGGGGAGTATGTCAAGCTGATCGTCCAGAAAAACGGGTCCAGGTTTGAACGGCTGCCTGCTTACATCCGCCGCGCCGTGCTGAATCCGGAAACGCATATCCTTGCCGGCCAGATCTGGGCGCCCGAGAGGCCCTTCGAATGGACGGATCAGGCTTTCTTCAAGCAGGCCCCCCTCGACCAGACATTGATCTACGAGGCACACATCGGCATGGCGACGGAGCGGGAAGGGATCGGTACCTACCGCGAGTTTGCCGATGAGGTGCTGCCGCGCGTCGCCAGGCTGGGCTATACGGCGGTTCAGCTGATGGCGATCCAGGAGCATCCCTATTACGCTTCCTTCGGCTACCAGGTCACAAACTTCTTCGCGCCGTCCTCCCATTTCGGTACGCCGGATGATCTTCGCTACCTGATCAACAAAGCGCACGCGCTCGGGATCCATGTGCTGCTGGACGTCGTGCATTCCCATGCCAGCGCGAACACGGGCGAAGGGCTTAACCAGCAGGACGGCACGGATAACCAGTACTTCCGCGAAGGCAGCCGCGGCTGGCATGTCGCCTGGCAGACCCGCCTGTTTGACTACGGCAAGACCGAGGTGCTGCATTTCCTGCTTTCCAACCTGAAATACTGGGAGGAAGAGTTCCATTTCGACGGCTTCCGGTTTGACGGCGTAACGTCCATGATCTATGAAAACCACGGCCTGGGCGAAGCGTTCACCAATTACCAGATGTATTATTCCATGAACACCGACGTGGACGCCCTGATTTATCTGACGCTGGCGAACCGGCTGATCCACGAGGTCAATCCTCTCGCCTTCACCATCGCCGAGGAGATGAGCGGCATGCCCGGTATCTGCCTCAGGATCAAGGACGGCGGCATCGGCTTTGACAGCCGGCTCGCCATGGGTATCCCGGACTACTGGATCAAACTGATCAAGGAGACCCGGATGGAAGACTGGGACATGGGCAAGCTCTGGTATGAGCTGACCACCGCCCGGCCCCGGGAGCGGGTGATTTCCTACGCCGAATCGCACGATCAGGCCCTGGTCGGCGATAAGACGATCATCTTCCGCCTGGCGGACGCCGAAATGTACACGGGGATGAACCAGGACTATCATTCCCTGACGATTGACAACGCCATCGACTACCACAAGCTGATCCGCTTCCTGACGCTAGCTTCGGCCAAGGACGGCTACCTCAATTTCATGGGCAACGAATTCGGCCATCCGGAATGGATCGATTTCCCCCGCGAAGGAAACGGCTGGAGTTACAAATATGCCCGCCGCCAGTGGAGTCTCAGCACCAACGGCCTGCTGAAATACACATGGCTCAACGCCTTTGACGCCGATATGGTCCACTTTGTCCGGGAGCACCAGCTGCTGGGCGAGGCCGCTGAGCCCGAATGGATCGATCAGGAAAAGAAGCTGATCGTTTTCCACCGCAAGGGCTTGATTTTCCTGTTCAACCTGCATCCCAACCAGTCCCAGACCGATTACTTTGTCTCCGTGCCGCCGGATACGCGCTGGAAGACCGTCTTTTCAAGCGACGCCGCCGCTTACGGCGGGCAGGACCGCATCAGCCTGGACTATGTGTACCAGGCCAGTCCGCACCCCCTGTACGGCCCCGGTTTCACCTATTATCTGCCGGCCCGGTCCGCTGCCGTACTGGCACCTGTCACTTGAGAAAAGACCCTTGCAGATGTATATAGGTTAGACAATATAGCAGTATGAATAAAGACCGGTGCAGCCCCGAGGCGCACCGGTCTTTTATTGCAGTGTGAAATCAGTTGCTCAGACGCTCGATATAGGTCTTGACTTTCGCTTCGTTGGTCCAGGTCTGCACCGTGTTGTTATAGGTTTCATTCTGCTTGTTGGTCAGGGTATCAGGCTTGAGCTGTTCCTTTAAAGTGTCGTCCAGTTCCACGGCGCCCTCCGGAATATCAGCCTGGTAACGGATGATGTAGAAGCCGTAGTTCTCGCTCAGGACCGGCTCGCTGACATCGCCGACTTTTTCAAGCTTCATCGCCGCGTCCACGAACGCGGATTCAAAGGTGCTGTAGCCTTCGCAGACCGCATAGCCGTTGGTTTTGCCGGGCTCGTTCTGCATGCCGGGATCCGTGTTATACTGCTCAATCAGGGCTTCAAAGTCTTCGCCGGCCTTGACTTTTTCCATGACCTCGTCCACGGTCGGCTGCACGGACGCCTTGGCGTCCTCCAGAGCCTGGGCAGCCGCAGCGGTCTTCGCGTCCAGGTCATCCTGCGCCGTCTTCAGAGCATCCTGCAGCTCACTCGTTTTGCCTTCCAGCTCAGCCTTCGCTTCCTCGGTCAGATCCTCGGCGGCCAGTGCGGCTGTGTTGTCATCCACCGCTTTCTGGGCGTTGTTCAGCGCGGTCGTCGCGGCGGTCACGGCGTCCTTCGCCGCTTTCAGCGCGTCCTTGGTCTCATCCGAGAAGCCGACAAGCACCTGCTTGACGTAACGATAGCCGGCGGGACGGTAGTAGACGGTATTCTGCGCATTCACAGCCGTACCGAAGGCGCTCAGGTTGGAAGCATAGTTTTCCTTCGCGCTTTCCACGCGGGAATCGAATTCCTTCTGAATATCCTCGTCCGTTACGGCTACGTCGCGGATGGCATACTCGCGGAGCTGGTTGAGCATGTTCTCTTCGCGAGCATGTTCAAGGTAATAATCCATGGTATATGTCGGATAATGCTCATCGCGATACGCTTCGGCCTTCTTGTACATTTCAGGATCGATCGCTTCTTCGTCATCCTGATCATTTTCCGCGTCGGCAGTCGCTTCCGCTTCAGGCGCCGCTTCAGCCGTTTCGGCCGCATCCGCGGTCACTTCCGCTTCAGGCGCCGCTTCAGCCGTTTCAGCCGCATCCGCGGTCACTTCCGCTTCAGGCGCCGCTTCGGCCGTTTCGGCCGCATCCGCAGTCGCTTCTGCTTCAGGCGCCGCTTCAGCCGTTTCGGCCGCATCCGCGGTCGCTTCCGCTTCGGGGGCCGCTTCAGCCGTTTCGGCCGTGTCCGCGGTCGCTTCCGCTTCAGGCGCCGCTTCAGCTGTTTCGGCCGTATCCGCGGTCGCTTCCGCTTCCGGAGCCGCTTCAGCAGGCGTTTCCGCAGCCGCGCCATCCGCCGTCACAACGGTTTCATCGGCAGCTTGATCTTCCTGCGGCAGATAGACTTCAATGATCGTCCGGATCATTTCATCATATTCTTCCTGCGCATGGGCTTTTGCCGCTTCTTCATCGATGGTAAAGCCGAGTTCCTTGAACTTCTGTTCAAGGACCAGCCGCCGCACTTCCTGATCGATCGCCCGCTGTGGCGCGCCGCTCAGGTCCACGGAATCCGGATTAAAGGTCATTCCGTAATAGGCGTAATACATGTAGTTGTTATAATAAGCCTCAGTAATGAGGTCATTCTCCACTTCGGAAATCACCTGCTGCATTGCCCGCTTGTCAACCGTTTCACCGTTGACATCGACGATCACCTGGCGCGCGTCACGCTCCGCGTCCTTGACCACGAGCGCGCAGCCGCTCAGCGCGATACATACAACCAACAGCAGTGCCAGAAACATTCTCTTTCGCATCATACATGCATCTCCTTACTCGCGTCTTTTCGACAGCCTGAATATTATACAGGAAAAACACTCCTGTGACAAGCGGAAATTTTACTGACCCACGATATGCCTGACTTCCTGCACCGTCTGTTCCAGGTCGAGTGATTTGACGAATCCGACCAGCACATTCATGTAGGACGTCACCTGCTTGATCACGTTGGTGATGAACTGCTGGACTTCCGGGCCGAGACCGCCGGAATATCCGAAGTAGATCAGGCCGGCCAGCAGGATAATCACGATGATGGACAGGACAGGTTTGATCAGAAGCACCAGGATCAGCAGCAGCAGTCCGATCGCAGCGCAGCCAGCGCCGATCTGGGCGGCCGGAATGGTGTAGTGATAGACCTTCAGCAGGAACGAGGTGATCCCGGAAATCTGCCATCCGTGCTGGTTGGCGTATTCCAGCATCTTCATAGCGTTCTCGGGGATCCGCTCAAAGCGGTTTGCCGCGTTCAGCTCCTGCTGGTTCTGGCGATTGAACAGCGCGGCAACTTCGGGGTTGTCGCGGATCAGGATCCCTACACCGATGGAAAGCGCGGTGACCAGTATACCAATCACCATCAGATAGATCGCGAATTTTTTCATGATGTCAGCTCCTTCCGGTCATTCCGCGTGTTCGCAGCTGAATAACGGCAGCGTGACCGTTCCCGACTGGCTCTCATAAGAAGTCAGGCCGATGTACAGCCCCCACACGGTGACATTGTCGCCGGGATTCCTCCCGGGCGCGGCATTCTGGACCATGACCAGTCCGACCGATTCGTCATCCAGCTGCACCAGCCAGCGCTGTCCCTCGGCGGCAATGAGGTCGCCGCTGAATTTATACCGCGTACCGGCATATTTCTCCGGCATCAGCCCCGCCAGACGGTAATCCAGTCTGCCATAGTCCTTCGCCAGGCTCGGCGTCCGGGTCGGTTTGGGCGTAGGCGACGGCGTAGGCGTGGGCGCTGCCTGTGCGGTCGAAGCGAACAGGGCGATCTGGTCCTCGATCGAAGCCGTGCCGTCACGCTTCAGGCCCATGGCCTTTTCAAACGCTTTCATCGCGTTCACGGTCGTCGTCCTGTAACGGCCATCGACCTCCTGGGAAAAGTAGCCCAATTCCCTGAGCCGCCGCTGCAGGGCGCTGACTTCATCCCCTTTGCTGCCTTCAGCCAGTTTGACAAAGGGATATTCGCCCAGGGCCCGCAGACGGTCATCGATGCGCGAGCGAAGCGCTTTCAGTTCGTCCGCGCTCATTTGCTGCAGCTGCGCCTCATCCCATGCATCGTCCGCGAGCGGCATGTTCCCGTTCAGCAGGAACATGGCCGCCACGGCGATCAGCAGAGCGGCGCAGCAGCAGCGCCAGCCCATTCTCCTCATTGCTTATGCCACTGATCGAGGCCGATATGCCAGATCTTCTCGTTATACTCGCGGATCGTGCGGTCAGAAGAGAAGATGCCGGAGCACGCAGTGTTGGTGATCGCCATTTTCAGCCACTTTTCGCGATCCTGGTAATCACGGTCCACACGGCGCTGGGCCATCGAGTAGGAACCGAAGTCCTTCAGCACATAATAGGTATCATTGAAGAGCAGGGTATGATAGATTTCCTGTACGGCGGCGGCGTTGTCCGGGAAAAGCGTGCCGTCGATCATCTGGGTGAGCGCGCGGCGCAGCTCGCCGTTCGTCTCGAAGATGTGCATCGGCTGGTAGCTGCCTTCGCTGTCCAGGTCATGCACCGTATTGGCGCGCATACCGAAGATGTAGATGTTGTCCAGGCCGACCTGGTCGCAGATCTCGATGTTGGCGCCATCCATGGTGCCGATCGTGACAGCGCCGTTCATCATGAACTTCATGTTGCCGGTACCGGAGGCTTCCTTGCCCGCCAGGGAAAGCTGTTCGGAAAGGTCTGCCGCCGGCATCAGGCATTCCGCGCTGGACACGTCATAGTTCTCCAGGAAGATGACCTGCAGCATTTCCCTTGCCCGGGGGGATTTATCGATCAGCTTGCTGATCGCGATCAGCAGCCGGATGATCTGCTTGGCCATGAAGTAAGCGGGACTGGCCTTGGCGCCAAAGATGAAGGTCCGGGGCTGCATGGTGAAATTCGGGTCATCCATGATGCGGTTATACAGCACCATGATATGCAGGGCGTTCAGCAGCTGCCGCTTGTACTCATGCAGGCGCTTCGCCTGGACGTCGAAGAGGGAGTCCGGATCGGCCGTCATATTCTGGCGATCCTGCAGCATGTTGCTGAACTGGATCTTGTTGTCGCGCTTGATGCGGGCAAACCGCTCACGGAAGGCCTTGTCCTCCGTGTAGGGCAGCAGCTCGCGAAGCCGTTCCGGCTCACGGATCCAGCCTTCGCCGATCGTCTCATTGATCAGGTCGCGCAGGCCGGGGTTGGCGACCATCAGCCAGCGGCGGTGCGTGATGCCGTTGGTGATCGCCGAGAATTTTTCCGGCATGATCTCATAGTAATCATGGAAGGTGCGGTCCTTCAGGATCTGTCCGTGCAGCTGGCTCACGCCGTTGACGGAATAGCTCATGGATACGCACAGGTTTGCCATATGGACCATGTTGTAGGCCGTGATCGCCATGCCGGCGATCCGGGGATCCATGCCGTTGTGGTAGTGGTTCGCCAGCCGACCGCAGACCCGGCGGTTGATTTCCTGCAGGATCATGTAGATGCGCGGCAGCAGCTTGCGCATCATTTCCTCAGGCCAGCGTTCCAGCGCTTCGGACATGACCGTATGGTTGGTGTAGGCGACCGTGCGCTGCACGATGTTGCTGGCCTCGTCCCAGCCAAGGCCTTCCTGGTCCATCAGCAGGCGCATGAGTTCGGG
>CACXEB010000046.1 GCA_902766515.1 uncultured Eubacteriales bacterium | reverse complement strand
GCCATGGCTTCGTACGGCGCGATGGCCAGTACGCGGATGGGAGAAGTATCAGCGAGCAGCATGGTTGCCACCTCCGTTGGTCGTACCACGGTATTATCACAGGGTTCCGTCCGGGCATATTGTATCATATATAAACAGTTTTGAAAAGCCCCGGAAGCGCATGTCTTAATTTGGAACATTTTTGAACACGATTTAGGAAATATGTTCCAAATTTAAACACTCATCAGGTCAATTGAAATTGCGCGAGGCCGCCAGACCGCATATAATAAACACGGAACTCAGGATACCGTTCTTCTATTAAGGAGTGGAAACATGATCAAGCTGCTGATCATTGCTGACGATTTCACGGGCGGGCTGGACACCGGCGTCCAGTTTGCCTCCCGTGGCATCCGGACCCGTGTGGTCACCGACCCGCAGGTCGATTTCCGGACGGCCGCGGACAGCGCGCAGGTGCTGGTCGTCGTCGCGGAGACGCGGCACATGCCGCCCGACCAGGCCTATGCCGCCGTTTTTCAGGCGGTGCAGAAAGGCGTTGAAGCGGGGATTCCTTCCATTTATAAGAAGACAGATTCCGGCCTGCGCGGCAATATCGGCGCGGAGCTGAGCGCCGTGATGGACGCGGCCGGCGAAAAGCGGATGTACTTCATGCCGGCGATGCCTGCGCTGGCGCGGCTGACGGTCAACGGCGTCCATTATATCGACAGTGTCCCGGTGGCCGAATCGGTGTTTGGGCGCGACCCCTTCGAGCCCGTGCGGGAATCGAACGTCCTCCGCCTGATCGGCCTGCAGACCAGGACGCCCGCCTACAGCGCCACGGCGGACACGCTGCCCGCGGCGCGGGACGGCATCTGGGTCGTCGACGCCCGGACCGACGCCGACCTGGCAGCAGCCGGCCGCAGCCTGGCCCGCTGCGGCGCGCTCCGGATCACGGCAGGCTGCGCGGGCTTTGCTTCCGTGCTGCCGGATCTGCTGAACCTTGAAGCGGACCGCCCGCCGGTCTGTCCGCCCCTGGACGACGGGCTGCTGGTGCTCTGCGGCAGCGTGAACCCGATCACCCAGCGGCAGCTCCGCTTCGCCGGGGAGCATGGATTCACCCGGCTGCACATCACCCCGGAGCAAAAGCTCCGTCCCGGCTATTTCAGCAGTCCCGAAGGCCGGGCTGTGCTCGCCGGCTGGCAGCGGCAGTCCGAAGCGCAGCCGTGGCTGATCCTGGACGCCAACGACGAGGACGATGCCAACACCGCCACCGCCGCCTACGCCGCGGAACGGCGCATGGACACCGAAACGCTCCGCAGCGCCATTTCCTCCGCCCTGGGCGACATCCTGCCGGCGATGCTGCAGGGCCCGAAGCGCACCCTGCTGATCACGGGCGGCGATACGCTGCTGCAATGCATGAACCGGATGCACGTTTTCCAGATGGAACCGCTGCTGGAGATCTTCCCCGGCGTGGTGCTGGCCCAGTTTGAGTCCGGCGGTCAGACCCGTTTCGCGATGACCAAATCCGGCGGCTTCGGCCAGGAAAGCCTGCTTGTGGATATCAAGTCCCGCATCGAAGCACAGTCCCAACCCGCTCAATAAAGGAGGTCACATCCATGGTTTATCCCCTGCTCCCCGGCCTGACGCCCGACGGCACCCTGTACCGGAACGCGGACATGGGCACCGTAGAGGCATACCTGCCCAGCGGCGGATATCCGACCGCGCATGCCCCCGCCATGCTGGAGCTGCCCGACGGCGCTCTGCTGTGCTGCTGGTTTGCCGGCACCTACGAAGGCAGCGCCGACATCCGCATCATCTGCTCACGGCTTGAAAAAGACGGCCTGCGCTGGTCGGATCCGGTGGATATTTCCGGCGATCCCGAGCGCAGCGAGCAGAATCCCTCCCTGTTCGCCGGCAACGACGGCGCGGTATGGGCGATCTATACGGCCCAGAAGGACCGCCAGGCCGGGAAGGACAATATGCAGTTCACCAGCCAGATCCGGGTGCAGAAGAGCACGGACGGCGGACGGACCTGGGGCCCGTATGAGACCCTGT
The DNA here is from genome assembly GCA_902766515.1 of uncultured Eubacteriales bacterium. Next base: position 4,702 of record CACXEB010000046.1, on the reverse strand, counting down.
TCGCCCGGGAAGGCAGCTTCTGCCGCCAGCCGATCCAGGTGCTGTCCAACGGCCGCTGGATCTTCGCCAACTGGCTGTGCACCGACAGCCCCGACGGCCTGTCCGGCGACCCGACGGCGCTGCAGATTTCCGACGACGAAGGCCGCACCTGGCGGCAGGTCGATATGCCCGGCAGCCGCGGCCGCGTTCACGCCAACGTGGTCGAGCTGGACAACGGACACCTGGCCGCGTTCATGCGCAGCCGCGAGGCGGATTTCATTTACCGCAGCGAGTCCGCCGACTACGGCGACACCTGGTCCGTGCCGGTCCCGACGCCCCTGCCCAACAACAATTCCTCCATCAGCGCGCTCCGGCTGCAGTCCGGCCGCGTCGCGATCGCCTATAACCCGACCTGCACCCCGGATCCCCAGCCCGGCAAAGCGGCATGGCCCGGCCTGCGCTGCCCCGTGGCGGTCGCCCTCAGCGAGGACGGCGGCCTGACCTTCCCGCTGATCCGCTGGATGGAGCGCGGCGAAGGCTACGTCGGCGAGGAAAACAAGACCAACAACCGCCAGTATGAGTATCCCTACCTGATGCAGAGCCGCGACGGCATGCTGCACCTCGCCTACGCCGCCTATACCCGCAAGGGCGTCAAGTATGTGCGCTTCAGCGAGGGCGATGTCATCGGCCAGAAGCGTGAAAAAGTCGGCCTGTACAATCCTACCGCCGCGCAGACCCGATAAAGAAGGAGCCAGACTATGCTTGCAAGCTATAACCTGAAAATGCCCCACGCCGTGTACGGCGGCGAAAACGCGATGGACAACATCACCGCCATCATCAAGGCGACCGGCGCGAAAAAAGTCGCGATGTTCACGGATCACGGGATCGAAAAGACCGGCCTTTTCGCCCTGCCGGAAGCGGCGGTGAAGGCCAGCGGCGTCGAATACTATGTGCTGGATGACCTGAAGCCCGAACCGGACTACATGGCGGTCCAGAAGCTGATCGATGATTTCAAGGCCCAGGGCGCCGACCTGATCGTCGCCTGCGGCGGCGGCAGCGTCATGGACGCGGCCAAGCTGGCCAGCATCCTGGTGACGGATGAATACGGCGTCAAAGAGCTGCTGGATACCCCCGGCCGCGCCAAAAAGTGCGTCCCCATCGTCCTGATCCCCACCACCGCCGGCACCGGCGCGGAAGTCACGCCGAACGCCATCGTGGCCGTGCCCGAGAAGCAGCTGAAGGTCGGCATCGTCAACGAAAACATGATCGCGGACTACGTCATCCTGGACGCCCGCATGATCAAGAACCTTCCCCGCAAGATCGCGGCGGCGACCGGCGTGGACGCGCTGGCCCACTGCATCGAGTGCTACACCAGCAACAAGGCCAATCCGCTCAGCGACACCTTCGCCCTGCACGGCCTGGACCTGATCATCAACAACATCATTCCCGCCTGCGATGACCCCGAAGCGATGGCGGCCAAGAACGCCATGCAGATCGCCGCGTTCTACGGCGGCCTGGCGATCACGGCCAGCGGCACCACCGGCGTGCACGCGCTGAGCTACCCGCTGGGCGGCAAGTATCACATCGCCCACGGCGTCTCCAACGCCATCCTGCTGGTACCGGTGATGAAGTTCAACGAGCCGGTCTGCCGCGAGCGGTTTGCCCAGTGCTATGACCGCTGCGCGCACGACGGCAGCGCCTGCCGGACCGCGGAGGAGAAGAGCGCCTGGATCATCAGCAAGCTGGACGAGATCGTCCGCCACCTGGAGATCCCCACCAGCCTCAAGGAATTCGGCGTACCGGAGGAGGACCTGGAGGGCCTGGTGCAGGCCGGCATGCAGGTGACCCGCCTGCTGGTCAACAATATGCGCGAGATTACCCCGGACGATGCCCGGGCGATCTATCAACAGGTCATGTGACCGCAGTAGGAGGCAAGAATATGAAGCGCGTCGAGATCAAAGGTATTATCCCGCCTATTCTGACCCCCATGAACGAGGATGAGAGCCTCAACCTGCCGGAGCTCAGGAATCAGATCGAACGCCTGCTGGCGGGCGGCGTACACGGCCTGTTCGCGTTCGGAACCAACGGTGAAGGCTACATCCTGAGCGAAAACGAGAAATACGAAATCCTGGAAGTCATGATCGACCAGGTGAAAGGCCGCGTTCCCATCTACGCGGGCACCGGCTGCATCTCCACCCGGGACACGATCCGCCAGAGCGTACAGGCGGAAAAGATGGGCGCCGATGTGCTGTCCATCATCACGCCCAGCTTCGCGGCGGCCTCCCAGAAGGAGCTCTACGACCACTATGTCGAAGTGGCGAAGCATGTGAACATCCCCATCATCCTGTACAACATCCCCCCGCGCACCGGCAACAAGCTGCTGCCCGAAACCGTCCGTGACCTGATCCGCGACGTGGACGTCATCGTCGGCGCCAAGGACTCCAGCGGCGATATTGAGAACCTCAAGGCCTACATCCGGCTGACGAAAGAGCTGGACAAGGACGCGGCGATCCTGGCCGGCAACGACGGCGCCATCCTCACCTGCCTGAAGGAAGGCGGCAGGGGCGGTATCGCGGGCCGCGCCAATATCTGGCCCAAGACCATCGCCTCCATCTATGACAAGTTTGTCGCCGGCGACCTCGAAGGAGCGCAGGCCGCGCAGGACGGCATCTCCGTGCTGCAGACCGCGTTCAAGTTCGGCAATCCGAACACCATCATCAAGCGCGCCGTGGAGATGCTCGGCTATCCGGTCGGCCGCTGCCGCTCGCCCTTCAACTACGTGCCGGAAGAGGGCGTCGCCGCCATCCGGAAGATCCTGGACGACACCAAGGCGCTCGGCCTGTGCTGAGCAAGGAGGAACACCATGATCAAACCCATCATCGGCATTACCATGGGCGATCCCGCGTCCATCGGGCCCGAGATCACCATCAAAGCGCTGGGCGGCCATACGGACATCTATGATACCTGCAAGCCCATTGTGATCGGCGACGCCGAGATCATGCGCCGCGCCCGCAGGATGGTTGGCCGGGAGGATATCGAAATCCACGCGGTCAGCGCCGTGTCGGAAGCCCTGTTTACCCCGGGCACCATCGACGTGTACGACATGCACCTGGTCGACGCCGACACGCTGAAGATCGGCGAGCTCTCCGTGGAAGCCGGCAACGCGGCCTTCCAGTATGTCAAGAAAGTCATCGAGATGGCTCTGGCGGGAGAAGTGGACGGCACCGTCACCAACGCCCTGAACAAAGAAGCGATGAACATGGCCGGGCATCATTTCTCCGGCCATACCGAAATCTATGCGCATTACACCGGCGCCAAGAAATACTGCATGATGCTGGCGCATCAGAATATGCGCGTCACCCATGTTTCCACACACGTGTCCCTGCGCGAGGCCTGTGATCGCGTCAAGAAGGACCGTGTTCTGGATGTGATCCGCATGTCCCATGAGGCATGCAAAGATCTGGGGATCGAACACCCGAGAGTCGCCGTAGCCGGTTTGAACCCGCACTGCGGCGAAGGCGGACTGTTCGGTGACGAGGAGATCAGGGAGATCACCCCCGCCATCGAAGCGGCCCGCGCGGAAGGCATCGACGCAAGCGGTCCCTTCCCCCCGGACTCGATCTTCTCAAAACTGCGCGGCGGCTGGTACGACATCGTCGTATGCATGTACCACGATCAGGGCCACATCCCGCTGAAGGTCGTAGGCTTTGTCTACAACCAGAAGGAGGGCAAGTGGGATGCCGTGGAAGGCATCAACCTGACGCTGGGCCTGCCGATCGTGCGCGTGTCCGTGGACCACGGCACCGCGTTCGACCAGGCCGGCACAGGCAAGGCCAACGAGCTGAGCCTGCTGAATGCCATCGACTATGGCGTTCGCCTGTCCAGAAGCCGCAAAATAAAGGAAGCATAACGCTTCCCGCCGCAACAACAAATAGGAGGAAACAATCATGAAGAAACTGATCGCTCTCACCCTCGTTCTCGGTTTGCTGCTGGCCGGCTCCGCGTTCGCGGACGTCGAGCTCCTGATCGGTACCCAGGAAACCGGCACTGCCGGCTACACCTACGCCACCGCTATCATGCAGTGCATCCAGACCATCCCCGGCTATTCCGTGTCCCTGGTTTCCAACTCTTCCGGCAACGTGACCTCTCCTGTGCTGATCCAGGAAGGCGAGTGCGACATCACCGTGTCCAACTCCGCGCCCGCGCTGTGGGCTGCCACCACCGGTGTTGAATCCGCCTCTCTGCCGGTCTGCCCGGACGTCCGCTGCATCGCCGGCGGCCTCGGCAAGGACTTCGTCAACGTGATGTTCACCCAGCGGTTCGTGGATGAAACCGGCATCAAGACCATCGAAGAGCTGGTCGAGAAGCAGCAGCCCGTCCGCATGGTCATCAAGAAGAACGGCTCCTTCGGCGAGCTGGCCGCGGAGCGCGTGTTCGGCGTGTACGGCGTGGATATCAACAATCCTCCGGCCTGGCTGACCGTGGAGAAGACCTCCGGCGGCGCCATCAAGGACGGCCTGTCCGACGACCTCTATGACCTCACCATCGACCACATCGGTTCCGGCCAGGCCAACACCACCGAGCTGTGCCTGAACCACGCCATGTACGACGTGCAGCTGGCCGACGAAACGCTGGCCACCCTGTGCGAGCAGGGCTATGACTACGTCACCGTGCCCGCCGGCACCTGGAAGGGCCAGGACGTGGATATCAAGACCGTCGGCTC
>CACXEB010000045.1 GCA_902766515.1 uncultured Eubacteriales bacterium | reverse complement strand
TCACCAGCGAGGACGACCCGAACAAGAAGAAGACCTATCCGCTGCACTACGGCGCGCGCCTCAAGGTCGAGGACGGCAGCCACGTGCAGGCCGGCGACGAACTCATCGAAGGTTCCGTCAACCCCCACGACCTGCTGAGGATCCTCGGCATCAAGGCGGTGCAGGAATACCTGCTGCGCGAGGTGCTCAGCGTGTACTATTCCCAGGGCGTGCACATCGCCGACAAGCACATTGAGGTCATCGTCCGGCAGATGCTCAGGAAGGTCCGCGTCGAGGACAGCGCCGATACCGACCTGCTGCCCGGCAGCCTGGTGGACTACTTCACCTACGATACGTCCAACCAGAAGACGATCATGGAGGGCGGACGCCCCGCCAGCGGCCGCCGCATCCTGCTCGGCATCACCAAGGCCTCCCTGGCCACGGAGAGCTTCCTCTCCGCCGCCTCTTTCCAGGAGACGACGCGCGTGCTGACCGAAGCCGCCATCAAGGGCAAGGTCGACCCGCTGCTCGGCCTGAAGGAAAACGTCATCATCGGCAAGCTGATCCCCGCCGGCACCGGCCTGAACCGGTACAAGAACATCGACCTGCATGAAAGCTATTGACGATACAACCCACGCAATGAGAAGAGACTGTCCTCCGCGGCAGTCCCTTCTCATTTCGGCGTCTTTTGCTGAAGGAGATTCCTATGACGACCACCTATGTCTGCGGACACCGCAACCCTGACACGGATTCCATCGTTTCCGCCATCGCCTACGCGAGCCTGATGAACGCCCTGGGCGACCCCGGCTACACGCCGGCGCGCCTTGGGCACCTGAACGACGAAAGCGCATTCCTGCTCAAGCGCTTCGGGTTTGAGCCGCCCGAGTTCCTGCCCACGGTGCGCACGCAGGTCAGGGACATTGAGTTTGACCAGCCGCCGCTGCTGAACAAGAACGTGCCCGTCAGCCATGCCTGGGAAGTGCTGAAGGACGGCGTAGGCTTCAACATCCTCCCCGTCACGCACGAGGACGGGTCGCTGTTCGGCGTCGTCACCTCCAGCAGCATCGCGCAGAACGACATGGACTCCGTGCTGGCGCCGGCGGTGAAGGACGTGCCCGTGTACAACGTGCTTGCCGCGCTGGAAGGCCATGTCCTGAACAGCGAGGACCAGCTGTTTGACACCATCGCCGGCGAGGTCGTTATTGCTCTGCCTACGGCCGGGGAGCCGCTCCGCGGCGTAAAGCCAGGCTCCGTCATCATCTGCGGGCAGCAGGAGGACGTGCTGGAGCGCGCCCTTCGCCTGCCGGCCAGCACCGTCATCCTGTGCCAGAGCAGCCTGGCGGAAAAATACCGCGGCTGCAGCGCAGAGACCTGCCTGATCGCCACCCCCTGCGACGCCTACCGCGCCGCCCGGCTGCTGTACCAGGCGATCCCGGTCAGCCGCATCGCGGAGACGGACGACCTGGTCACCTTCCACCTGGACGATTTCCTGGACGACGTGCGCGACGTGGTGCTGCAGAGCCGCCACCGCAGCTACCCGGTGCTGGACGATCACGGCCGGGTGGTCGGCGCGCTGAGCCGCTATCACCTGCTGCGCCCGCGCAGGAAACGCATCGTCCTGGTGGATCATAATGAGATCGGCCAGTCCGTCCCCGGCCTGGACCAGGCGGAGCTGGTGGGCATCATCGACCACCACCGCCTGGGCGACGTGACGACCGGCTACCCCGTCTTCATGCGCAACGAGCCCGTCGGCTCCACGACCACCATCGTAGCCACCATGTACCAGGAGCAGGGCCTCATGCCGGGCGAAAAGCTCGCAGGCCTGATGGCGGCCGCCATCATCTCCGATACCGTCATGTTCAAATCCCCGACGGTCACCCCGCGGGACCGGCGGATCGCCGAGCGGCTCGCGCGGATCGCCGGGCTGGACCTGGACGCGCTGGGCAAGGAGGTCTTCTCCGCCAGCCAGTCGGCTGACAAGCCGGTGGAAGAGCTGCTGAACACGGATTTCAAGGAATTCCACCTGGCGGACCACCGGGTCGGCATCAGCCAGATCACCACCATGGATTCCGAGCGCACCCTGCACCGCCTGGGCGAGCTGCACGACGCGATGGAGAAGCTGCGGACAGACAAGCAGTATGACATGTGCCTGCTCATGCTGACGGACGTGCTGAAGGAAGGCACCGAGCTGCTCTACGTAGGCGACCGGGAAATCATCCGCCAGGCCTTCGGCCTCACGGACGTCGGCGACGGCCATATCTTCCTGCCCGGCGTCGTCTCCCGCAAAAAACAGGTCGTCCCGGCGCTTTCCAGCCTCTGGGGATAACGCATACCGCAGGAAGGAGTGCCGAATGCCCTACCAACCGCCCGCCACCTACAAAACCCAGCAGGATATCCTGCGCACCGACCGGCTGCGCGCGCTGGAGCGGGAGCTGCCCGCCGTCTGCACGGACTTCTTCCGGTCGATCGCTCATACGACCAGCACGCTGACGCGGCTCGGCTACGCATATGACTACCGGCTGTTTTTCGATTATCTCCAAAAAGAAAACCCGGCTTTCGCCGAGGTGCGCATTCCCCTGATCGGGGATGAGGAGCTGCGCCTGATCAGGGCGCGGGATATTGAAGGCTTCCAGGATTACCTGACCCAGTATTTCACGCGGGACGAATCCCTGATGCAGAACCACGAGCTGGGCATCATGCGCAAGCTCTGCTCGCTCAGATCGCTGTTTGAATACCTGTTCAAGAACGGGCACATCCCCGCCAACATCGCGACGCTGGTCAGCCTGCCCAAGCTGCATGAAAAGCCCATCCTCCGCATGGATTACGACGAGATGACGCGCATGCTGGAAAGCGCCGAGACCGGCACGGGCCTGACCCGGCAGCAGCAGGCGCTCAACAGGAAGACCGCCCGGCGGGACGTGGCGATCCTGCTCATGTTCCTGGGGACCGGCATCCGCGTCAGCGAGCTGGTGGGCATCAACATCAGCGACGTGGACTTCGACGACAACGCCTTCCAGGTGACCCGCAAGGGCGGCAACCAGACCATCCTCTACTATCCGGACCAGGTCGGCGACGCGCTGCGCCGCTACATGGATGAGCGCCGTGAAATCGAAGCCCTGCCGGGGCATGAGGACGCGCTCTTCCTCTCATTGCAAAAGCGGCGCATGACCCAGCGCGCCGTGGAAAACCTGGTCAAAAAATACGCGCTGGTCGCTGCGCCGCTGAAAAAGCGCCTGAGTCCGCACAAGCTGCGGAGCACCTTCGGCACCAACCTGTATCAGGAAACCGGGGATATCTACCTGGTCGCCGACGTGCTCGGCCACTCAGACGTCAATACCACCCGACGGCATTACGCCGCCATGAGCGAGGAGCATAAACGCCAGGCAGCACGGCGCGCCGTGCTGCCGCCCACCGCCGGCGGTCCCTCCAAGCCCGTCAAGGACTGAAAGCTATTCGGCCGCGTCCTGCGCCAGTTTCTCCTGCATAAAGCGCTTGATCGCGTCGAAGGATTGCACGCTCAGGTCGTGCTCCACCTTGCAGGCGTCCTCGCGGGCCTGCTTCTCGTCGACGCCCAGCTTCGTCAGCAGCACCGTCAGGACCTTGTGCCGCTCGTAGATCTGTTCGGCGATTCTCCGGCCGGACTCCGCCAGGTAAATATGACCGTCCTCCGCCATCGTGATATAGCCCGCTTCCCGCAGGCGTTTGGTCGCGTAGCTGACGGAGGGCTTTGTGACGCCCAGCTCGTTGGCGATATCGATGGAGCGGATGTATCCGTGCCGTTCCTCCATCATCAGCATCGCCTCAAGATAATCCTCGGCGGATTTCATGATCTTCATGCGCGTACCTCCATTCTGTCCAAAGGGCAGTTCCGTCGGCGGGAAACCGGTCAACGGCCCGCCTGACCGGCCTGACCGGTTTTGCCGGCCTGTCTGGTCTGGGTGGTCTGGCTGACCTGTCTGTTCTGGCTTGCCTGGCTGGCTGGCCTGGCCTGGCCGGCCTGACTGGCCTGGCCGGCCGTCTCGCTTTGATAATTATAGGGCAGCAGTCCGTCCAGCTGCAGCTTGCGGACAAACGCGTCCGCCTGGGAGCGCATGTCGTTGACATTGTCCGTTTCCAGCTGCTCCAGGATCTGCTGCAGCGCCTGCGGCAGGACGCCCGAAAAAACGTTTTCCGTGGCTTTGACGGCGGCCTCCGAGCTGGGCGAGGAAAGGGAGAGGGACTGCATGTACTTGCTCAGCAGCTCGTCCGTCATGGGCAGGTAGCATTCCCGCAGGGACCTGACGCAGCTGAGAGCGCTCTTTTCCGGCGACTGGATCAGCAGCTGGCGGATCCGCGACAGCTTTTCGGCGATATTCCGCAGGGAGGGCATGATCGCCGCGCCCGGCAGCTGATTGGCCAGCGTTTCCAGCCGGTAAATTTCCTGTGCCAGCTCGTCCAGCACGGGATTTTCTTTTTTCTGCTGCTGCTTGCGCTCCTCGGTATGCGCGTACATATCGTCCATCAGCGCAGCGATGCGCGGCAGGTCGTCCTCCCGGATGACGCGCAGGTAATTCTCCGCCTGCATGTTCCACGTACGGCTCCCGCCCTGCGCGGCAGGCAGGGAACTCAGGTAGGCGTTCAGGTCGCGGTGCGTGCCCTGCAGGGTCGGCAGCATCTTCTGGCTGACCAGGTTCGGGTGCGAGAACAGGTAGTTGAACATGCTTTCGAGATAGTTCTCCAGCGAAGTGAGCACGCCCAGCGCCGTCCGGGTATGGTTTTCCTCCTCCTGGACCAGGCCGGACGGATCGATCAGATCCCTCAGCAGGCCGCGCGCACGGCCCTTGAACCCGGCGCCCCAGGACGTGCCGTTGATGTCCAGCAGGTCATGCACAAAGGATCCCACCGCCCTGGAGCGGGCCGAGCTGACCTTCTGCTGTACCTCCTTCACGGTATTGCCCTGCTGGAGCAGGGACATCGCCTGCCGCGTATCCCTGAGCAGGGCGTCCCCCTCCTGGCACACCGCGGCGAACGGCAGGTACGCGTCGCCCAGCACCACCATCTGCAGGCCCGGCTGGACGAAGGGCTGATAGACGGTGAACAGTCCCTTCCGTTTCATTTTTTCCAGGTTCCCGGCCACCCGGGCCGCAGGCACCCGCATGAGCTTGGCCGCCTGGCTGACAGGGATGGCCGGCAGCCCCTGAAGCACTTCCATCAGGCGTTTATACTGTCCCCTGATCGGATTGAACAGACTCATCTGCTTCTCCCTTCCACTGAATGTGTACAACTGCTATTGTACACGCAAACGCCAAATGTTTCAATGTTTTTTTGCGTGAAACCATATCATTTGTCCTGAATTCGTGGTATAATCGCTGTTGTGCCGTCTCGCGGCCGATCACATACACAGAAAGGGTCATCATCATATGAATAAGAAGGAACTTGCGGAAATCAAACGCCGGCTTGATAAAGATAAAGGCAACATCGGTGCCATCCGCGGCTGCTATGTCAGCGCCAAGGGCGAGGTCATCTCCGTCTTCCGCCGCGCGGTCGGACCGATGGGCGAGGAAGAGCTCAAGCAGTACTACGCCCTGTTCAGGAAGGTGCTGAGCGGCGTCCCGGGCAAAACGGGGATTGACGTCGTCTTCACCGCCGACCAGATGACCTCCGGGGAAGCCCATCCCCTGCTCATGGAGCTCCGCGATTCCGGCGCGTCCGACGAAACGGCCGTCAGCGAGCTGTACCAGAAGATCATCGATCACTATCATTCCGAGGACGATTATGCCATCCTGCTGCTCAGCGACACCTATGACGTGCCGCAGCGCGCGTCCGACGGCCGCCGCCGGGAGGACGAGGATGCCGTCTTCACCTATGTGCTCTGCTGCGTCTGCCCGGTCCGGCAGGCCAAGGCCGGCCTGATGTACAGCGCGGAGGAGCAGGATTTCCGGGATATGAGCTGCGGGCGCGCCCTGGCGGCCCCGGAGCTGGGCTTCATGTTCCCGGCTTTCGACGACCGCGCGGCCAACATCTACAACGCCCTGTACTACATCCGCAACGCCGAGGAGCCCCATACCGATTTTGTGGAAGCCGTGTTCGCCACGGAGCTGCCGATGGCCGGCCCGGCGCAGAAGGCCGTCTTCAGCGACATCCTCCAGGAAACCCTCAAGGAGGACCTGAGCTTCCCCGTGATGCAGGCCGTCAGCGACCGCCTGCGCGAAAACGTCGAGATCAAGAAGCAGGACAAGAGCGGTGAAACGCCCGTGATCACCGCGCCGGAGGTCAAGACCATCCTGGCGGACTGCGGCCTGCCCCTCGAAAAGCTGGAAGCGTTTGAGGACGCCTATGAAACGCAGTTCGGCCGCGGCACCACCCTGAGCGCCGCCAATATCGTCGATTCCAAGCGCATGGAGGTCCGGACGCCGAACGTGACCATTTCGGTCGATCCGGAGTTCAGCGACCTGGTGGAGACCCGCGTGATCGACGGCCGGAAATACATCCTCATCCGCGCGGAAGAGGACGTGACCATCAACGGCGTATCCGTCAGCATCCGCGACGGGGACTGATGGATGTTAGGACGGATTAATTGTCCAACAATTTTTTGAAATTTCTTGGTGAAAACGTTTATACCATGCAGGATTTCCAAAAAACACCGCGAATATATATGTATGTTTCAGTGCTGAGTTCCCTTCGGGAAGCGCTATTAACAGATGGAGGATTTGTATGACGAAGAAGGATATGATTCACGCGATCTCCGACAAAACCGGTATGTCCCTCAAGGAAGCCGAAACCGCCTTCACCTCGATGGTGGATATCATCGTGGATGAGATCGCTTCCAAGAAAAAGGCCAGCGTCAGCGGCCTGGGCACGTTTGAAGTCCGCAGCCGCAGCGCGCGCAAGGGCCGCAACTTCCGTACCGGTGAAGCGGTCAAAATACCCGAAAGCAATTCCGTCGGCTTCCGTTCCGGCAAGAACCTGAAGCAGCGCGTCAACAAAGGCTGAGCCTATCCCTGTTTCATACGCTGACACCACCATCATCCGTCTGCCGGCAGCCCTGCCGGCCAGGCGGTTTTTTGTATTTTTACTGCTGTCATTCTGCCCCATACCCGGCTTGTTCCACCACAAAACCATCAATTTTTATGATTTCAGGGCTTTAAATCGCCACTTTTTTGCGATTCTCCTTGCAATATTCCAAAAAGCTGGTATACTACAGGGTGAAAGTCTCCACTGAATATATTTTTCCGGACAACCGGGGACTTTTGAAAGGATGAAGGACGAATGTATCAATATGCGGCACAAAACCGGCACGCGTCAGGCAATTTCCGCCTCCGGTACCGCATCCTGCTGGTGGCCGTGATCCTGCTGGCTGTCGCGACCGTCGCGCTGGCGGTCACTTCCGTCACATCCACCCGCCTGGTCAGCAAAAGCCGGGAGCAGTATGCGCAGGCAATGGCCAATAACATTTCCAACGCCATTTCCGTGGCCAACCGGATGGACAGTTTCACCATTTCCAACACCTCCCAGCGGCTGGGCCAGATCCGCCAGTACGTCTATGCGCTGGAGCAGGTCAACCGGCTCAGCATCCAGCTGTTCGGGGAGGGCGGCCGCTATGTCCCCGACGACGCGTTCGTCGCACTGTACACCGACCTGGACAACTACGAATCCCTCGTACAAAGCGCAAAAAGCTCCACGGTGGAAATCCGGGAGCTGTTGATGAAACACCTGCAGCTGGTCAGGGGCTATATCGACGGCACCATCGTCAGCTGAGCGTCGTTGCGCACGCGGCATAGGCGCCCGGATAATCGTTCCGGAGCTGTTCCGCCGCATCCAGCGCCTGCCTTGAGGTCGCAAACACACCGTACACCACCGCCCCGCTGCCGGTCATCAGCGAGTAGAGCGCGCCGCTTTCTTCAACGGCGCGCTTTGCCGTTTCCAGCCCGGGCTGCAGCCGGAGGGCGGCGGGGTACAGCGCGTTGCCGGTAAGCGCCTGCGCGCGGACAAAATCCCGTTCGCTGAGGCAATCGGCCAGCGCTTCGACCCGGATGGGCGGCTGCGGGCAGCGGTCGGACTCCGCGTAGACCTCCGCTGTGCTCAGGCCTTCCGTCAGCTTGAAGAGGACCAGGGGCACCTGGCCGGGCAGCGCCGCCGGAGTCAGCCGCTCGCCGATGCCCTGGACCCGGGCCGGTGTACCGTGCAGGAAAAAGGGCACATCCGCCCCGATGGACAGCGCCAGTTCCCCCAGCGCCTGCGGCTCCGGCCGCAGCCCCCACAGGCGGCACAGGGCTTTCAGCGCCGCGGCGGCATCGCTGCTGCCGCCGCCCATACCGGCCCCCTGCGGAATGCGCTTGACCAGGGTCAGCCGCGCGCCCCGCGTCACGCCGTACCGCGCCTGCAGGGCCCGGGCCGCCCGCAGCACCAGGTTTTTTTCCGGCGCGCAGCCGACGGGATCGCCCGCGATCCGCAGGCTCAGCGCCTCCCCGGGCGCGGCAGACAGCGTGTCGTACAGGGACACGCGCTGCATGAGCATGTCCAGCAGGTGGTAGCCGTGGGCATCCCGGCCCGTGACAGCCAGGCACCAGTTGATTTTCGCGTGCGCCTGCACGCGGATGATCCGGTCAGTCATTGCCGCCTCCCGGCTTCAGCGTCAGCTCGAACACCGCCCCCGCGTCCGAGGGCCTGAGCTCGATCCGTTCGCCGTGGTTTTCCATGATCCGTTTGCAGATGGCCAGACCGAGGCCGGTGCCCTGGCCGGTCGTATGCGCCTTGTCCGCCTTGTAGAACCGGTCGAAGATGTGCGGCGCGTCCTCCGGGGCCACCCCGGGCCCGCTGTCCGCCACCCTGCAGATGATCCGGTCCTTCTCCCGGCGGGTCGCGAAGCTGACGCTGCCGCCGTCCGGCGTGAACTTGAGCGCGTTGTCCAGCAGGTTGACCAGCACCTGCTGGATCTGGTCACGGTCCGCGCGCACCGTGCAGACTTCCTGCTCGAAGTCCACCCCGATACGCATGCCCCGCCGGTCGATCTGGGCTTCCTGGGTGATCAGGACCCGGCGGATCAGCTCGTTCAGGTCAAAATCGCTCTCATTCAGGACGGCGTCCTCCCGCTCCATCCGCGACAGGCTGAGCAGGCCGGACACGATCTTTGAAAGGCGTTTCGTCTCTTCCAGCGCCACGGACAGGCACTGTTCCCGCTCCTCCGGCGGGAAGGACCCGTCCCGCAGCCCCTGCAGGTAACCCTGGATGGAGGTCAGCGGGGACCGCAGCTCATGCGACACGTTGGCGATAAAGTCCCGGCGGGACGTCTCCAGTGAGGCCATCTGGACCGCCATATCGTTGAAGGCGCTCGCCAGCGCGCGCGTCTCCCGGGACCCCGTCTCCGGCGCGCGGATGCTGAAATTGCCCTGGGCGATGGCGTTGGCGGACAGCTCCATCTTCGACAGCGGGCGTGTCAGCTGCCTCGCGAGCAGGAAAAACAGGATCACCGCCAGCGCGATGGCCGCAAGGGCCGCCAGCAGCACCGGGACCAGCGTCCGCTGGTAGCTCGCGTTGATCGCCTGCGCGGCGGTCTGGATAACGACCGCGCCCATGACCCGGTCGTCCTGCTTCCAGGGGATCGCGACGGTGAACATGGTGCCGTTCTGGGTCTGCGCCGTAAACTCGACTTCCTCGCCCGCCACCACGCGGGCCAGGGTGTCGCTCAGCTCGTCGCTGTTCAGGGTGGACAGGACATCCTCGTCGTTCAGAAGGCCCGGGTCGATATAGACCAGCACCCGGCCCATGCTGTCAATGATGATGCAATAGGAGGAGTATTCACTGTACAGGTTCTGCAGCTTCCACTGGATATACTTCCGCGTCGTGCTGGAATAGCCGAAGGTCATGGTCAGCGGGTTGTACTGCGATTCGCTGGCCAGGTACGCCAGGTCGCGCCCCTGGCGCCGCAGCGAGTTGATTGTCCGCGTGCTGTTCTGGTTCAGCGCGTTCGTATAGAAGATCGCGAACAGCGCCCCCGCGAACACCAGGATGGCGATCAGGAACACGCTGATCAGCCGGGCAAACATGCTGCGCATGGCTCAGGCCTCGAATTTGTAGCCGACACCCCAGACCGTTTTGATCTGCCAGCCCAGCTGCTCGCTGCCGGTCAGCTTTTCGCGGAGGCGCTTGATATGCTGGTCGACCGTCCGGCTGTCGCCAAAGAATTCGAACCCCCAGACCTGCTCCAGCAGCTGCTCCCGGGTGAAGACGCGGTTTTTGTGGGACGCGAGGAAATACAGCAGCTCCAGCTCCTTGGGCGGCATCTCCAGCTGTCTGCCCTGGTAGGTGACCTCGTAAGTGTCGATGCTGACGCTGAGCCCGGGATAGGTCACCGTGCCGCCCGACGGCGCCGTTTCCGCCGGCGCGCTGCGGCGCAGCACCGCCTTGACCCGCGCGACCAGCTCCTTGTTGTCAAAGGGTTTGGTGATATAGTCATCCGCCCCCAGCTCCAGGCCGAGGACCTTGTCAAAGGTTTCGTCCTTGGCGGAAAGCATGATGATCGGCACCGCGCTCTGCGCCCGCACGGCGCGGCACACCTCCCAGCCGTCCATCCCGGGCAGCATGATGTCCAGCAGCAGCAGGTCGGGCCGCTTGCGGGAAAAGGCCTTCAGCGCGTCGTCGCCGTTTTCCTGCACGGTCACGGCGTAGCCTTCCTTCTCCAGCAGCAGCCGGATCAGCTGCGCGATATTGCGATCGTCGTCGACGATCATGATCGTCTGTCTGTCCTCCATGCCGACCTCCGTCACTTCAGCGTCACGATCGTCACGCCGTCCTCGCCCTCGCCGTACTGGCCCAGCCGGTAGCTCTTGACGATGCGGTGCTTTTTCAGGTGCTGGTGAATGCCCGCGCGCAGGACGCCCGTCCCCTTGCCGTGGACGATGGTCACCTCGTGATAGCCGGCCATGACCACCTGGTCCAGGTACCGGTCCACCGCCTCGATCGCCTCGTCCAGGGCCATGCCGCGGACATCCTCCTGCAGGGGCACGACGGCATGCTTCGCGTCCGTATGCGCGTGCACCTGGGTCTGCTTCTTCTCAGCCGCCCCTTCCTCCAGCACCAGCTGGTCGGCGGCGACCTTGCACTTGATGATGCCCGCCTGCACGAGGACCTCGCCCTTCTCGTCCGTTTCCTTCAGGACGGTGCCGCGGGTGTTGAGGGTCAGGATCTGCACCGTGTCGCCCTTCATCAGCGGGCGCTGGTTCTTGCGGACCACCGGCCGCTCCGCGGCCCGCAGGCCCTCGGACAGGCTGTCCAGGCTCCTGTCCAGGCGGTTGCTGAGCTGCTGCGCCTGGGCCTTGTTTTCGGCCTTCAGGCGCTTCATCTCGGACAGCACTTCCTGCGCCTCGCGGCGGGCCTGTTCGACGATCCGCCGCGCCTCCTCGCGCGCCTTGGCGTTCGCGCCACGGCGCTTTTCCTCGGTCTCGCGGTACAGCTTCTCCGCTTCGTCCCGGAGGCGCACGGTCTCCTGCCGGGCTTCCTCGGCCAGCTGGCGCTCGCGCTCCGCCACCTGGTGGTGGTATTCGGCGCTCGCGATGACGTCCTCGAAGCGGATGCTTTCATGGCTCAGCAGGTCCTTCGCGCTTTCGATCAGCGCGTCGTCCAGGCCCAGCCGCCGCGAAATCTCAAACGCGTTGGATTTTCCGGGCACGCCGATGCTCAGCCGGTAGGTCGGGCGCAGGCTGGTGACGTCAAACTCCATGCTCGCGTTTTCCGCATGCGGTGTCGTCATGGCGTAGGCTTTCAGTTCGCTGTAGTGCGTAGTCGCCACGGTGCGGATGCTCCGCTTGAGCAGGTGGTCCAGGATCGCCTGGGCCAGGGCCGCGCCCTCCGTGGGATCGGTGCCCGCGCCCAGCTCATCGAACAGCACCAGGTCGTCATCCTCCAGCTGTGAGAGGATGGAAACGATGTTGGTCATGTGGGAGGAGAACGTGGACAGCGACTGTTCAATGGACTGCTCGTCGCCGATATCGGCGTACACGCCGTGGAACACCGCGACCTCGGTGCCCAGCTCCGCCGGCACCTGCAGGCCCGCCTGGGCCATCAGGGTGACCAGGCCGACGCTCTTGAGGGTGACGGTCTTGCCGCCCGTGTTGGGGCCGGTAATGATCAGGCTGGTGTAGCTGTCGCCCAGCGCCAGGCTGAGGGGCACCACCTTGTCCTCGTCGATCAGGGGATGCCGGACGCGGATCAGGTTCAGATAGCCGCGGTCATTGATTTTGGGCGCGACGCAGTGCAGCCGCCGGGACAGCATGCCCTTGGCAAAGCAGAAATCCAGGTGGGTCAGGATCGCCACGTTCCGCGAGATGCCGGGCGCGTCTCCGCCGACCGCCGCCGACAGCGCGGCCAGGATCCGCTCGATCTCCTGCCGTTCCTTCGCCTGCCATTCGCGGATATCGTTGCTGAGCTCCACCACGGCCAGCGGCTCGATGAACAAGGTCGCGCCGGTGGAGGACTGGTCCTGCACGATGCCCGGGACATTCGCCCGGTACTCGGACCGGACGGCCAGCACATAGCGGCCGTTCCGCACGGTCACGATGTTGTCCTGCAGGTACTTGGCGTATGCGCTGCCATGGGCCATGGCGTTCAGCTTCTCGCGGATGCGGTCGTTGGCGCGGGAAATGTGCCGCCGGATATCCAGCAGCGCCGCGCTGGCGTGATCCGCGATCTCCTCCTCGCTGAGGATCGCGTCGGTGATGTCCCGCTCCAGGTTCTGGTTGGCCCGGAGCTGGGACGCCTCCGCGGTAATCAGCGGCGTGTCCTCCCGGTCGGTCACCAGCTGCGCCCGGGCGTTCCGCGCCGCATGGAGAACCTCCGCGACCTGCAGCAGGCGCCCCGGGGAAAGCACGGCGCCCTTTTCGGCCAGGCTCAGCGCGTCGTTGACGTCCTTGAAGGCGCTGAGCGGATTGCCGCCCAGGCGGCTCAGGAGGGCGACGGCTTCCTCCGTTTCCGCCTGCGCCCGCGTGACGGCTTTTATATCGCTGTCCGGCTTCAGGGCCAGGCAGGCTGCCTTGCCGCCGTCCGTCAGCGCGTATTCCGCCAGCATGTCCAGGATCTTATAGAATTCCAGCACCCGAAGCGCGCGTTCGTTCATCATCGTTCAGCCCCTTATTCATGATTCTGCTTATGCCACACCTGTGAGAAATTTGCCCGGCACGCCCTCAACACCGGTGCCCGCGCCGTTCAGGAACGCCCGCAGGATCCGCGGCCGCTCCTCCGGCGCTTCGTCCGTCATGCTCAGCAGGAACGATACCGGACAGCCGCGCAGGCGGTCCATATACGGAAGCAGCGACACCGGCGCGCCGCCATACAGCCGGATGACACAGCCCGCGTCCGTCCGGTAGGGGATCATCGGCAGCCGGACCCCCATGCGGTCCGTCAGCGGATGCCCGGCCAGCCCGTCGCCCGCATCGCAGCGCCGGCACGACTGCCGGTCCGCCCGAAGCCCCAGCCGCACCCGTTCCGGGCAATGGCTGAGCAGCATGAGCCGCTGCCGGCCGTATACCATCACGATCCGCTCAAGGCACGGCGGCGGCATCCGCCGGATCTCGTCGCCCGACAGCTCCGGGCTCAGCATCGCGCCGCGGACACCGAAGGACCGGAGGAACCGCTCCGCCCGGGCGTTGAACACGGGGATGCCCTCCCCCGTCATCGCCGCGCGGCCGTCCGCCAGGTGCGCGATATTGTCCGCCGCCACCTCCAGGCCGCGGTCGGCCGCCCAATCCGCCAGGCGTTCCAGCGTCCGGTCGTCCGCCACCGGCGGCAGCTGCAGCATGACGCGCTCCGCCGGCACGCTGAGGCGCGGCAGGGCTTCCGCCGTCACGTCCCGCAGCGCCAGCAGCACCAGGTCCGCGCCGGCGTCCACCAACGGTGTGACGTCCTCCGGCCGCTCCGTCCGGACCAGGAACCGGCCCGCCGGCGGCGTTTCGTCCCCGGCCGCCTCCGGCCAGGCTGCGCCGTCCTCCTCGCAGCGTTCCGCTTCAAACCGCTGCGCGACAGCCTCCTCCAGCCGGCGGAGGCCCTCCCGCCGGAGCGCGTTCAGCTGCGC
>CACXEB010000044.1 GCA_902766515.1 uncultured Eubacteriales bacterium | reverse complement strand
GCGGTGACGCAAGCGGCGCCCTGCCATGGTTGCCCCGATCCCCGGCATTTCATCCGAAAGCCTCGGAAAACAATGGCTTTTTGGGGGTTTTTATGGTATAGTATGCGAGGTCCGTGGCTCTGCGTACAGAATCTGAGTAAGGAGCGGCACATGAAGATCAGCAGACTGGATGACGCGGCCTATCATGGCCGGCAATACGAGACCGAGATCCTTTCTGACCGGTACCTGTCCATCGAGCCCGGGGAGGACGGGTTCCATCTCCGGTGGGTCATGAGCGATGTGCCGCTGAAAATGTCCATTCGCGACGACATGCTGGCCGACTGGCTGGACCATCCCGTCGCCTGCGGCGCCTTTGAGGGCGAGCGGCTGATCGGTTTCGTGGAGGGGTTCCTGGAAAAGTGGAACAACCGTTACAGGATCTCCAATATCTGCGTGTTCGCCATCGAAGACCGGGGGAAAGGCGTGGGCGCAAAACTCCTGGAGGCGATCCTCCGGGAGGCGGTTCTAAGCGGCGCCCGGATGGCCGTGCTGGAGACGCAGAGCTTCAACTACCCGGCGATCTGCTTCTATCGGAAGCATGGCTTTGAAATCATCGGCTTCGACCGGTACGCCTATTCCAACCGCGGGCCGGAGGAGCACAACATGCGGATCGAAATGGGCAGGATACTGTAACGTCCGTGCCTGTGCCGATGTACGCGAGTACGCGTTTTGGGGCCAAGAAGTTGTCTTATAAGGAGGTACCGACGGATGGATATCCTCGCGTTCTGGCGGGCGGTGATAGAACAGCGGCGGGAAGCGCTGCCGGCGTATTTTGCGCCGGACGCGGTGATCCGCTGGCATTGCACCAATGAGCGGTTCACCGTGGCGGAATACATCCGGGCGAACTGCGACTATCCCGGCGAATGGATGGGGACGGTCGAGCGGATCGACAGAACGGAAAACGGATATGTCACGGCGGTCCGCGTGTACCCGCCGGACCGGTCCGCCGCTTGCCACGCCGTCAGCTTCATGACATTGAAGGAAGACCGGATCGCTGCCCTGGATGAGTACTGGGCGGACGACGGGGAAGCGCCCGATTGGCGGAAACAGATGCATCTCGGCAGGCCGATCCGCCGTGAGGAGGACGAAGCGCAGCCGGAGGAGGAGACGAACGCATGAAAGTGATCATCCATGACCTGGGAAGCCGGTATGACGACCTGATCCGGTCCAAATGCGACCGGTCCATCGCCGCCGACGGGAAATACGCCCCGTGCCAGGGGTGCTTCGGCTGCTGGACAAAGCATCCCGCCGCGTGCTTCATGAAGGACGCGCTGCAGCAGGCCTGCAGGATCATCGGGGAGGCAGACGATCTGGTCATCATCACGAAGAACCTGTATGGCGGATACAGCGCCGATATCAAAAACGTCCTCGACCGCTCGATCGGGACGTCCACCCCGTTCAGCACGTACCGGGGGCGGCAGATGCACCACACGCTGCGCTACGGAAGGCACGGCCTGTGGCAGGTGATCGTCTACGGGGAGATCACGGAGGCCGAAAAGGACACCTTCCGTTATATGGCGGAGCGCAACGCGGTCAACGACGGGTTTGAGCGCTCCGGCGTCCGGTTCATCGGGGACCTTTCGGAATTGGAGGGATCGCTGTGAAAACCGTATTCATCAATGGCAGCCCGAAAAAGCGGTTCTGCGCTTCCGCCTATTTTCTCGGCCTGGAGCGGGTGTTTGCCGGCGGACAGAAGGTCACCGAAAAGCTGTGCACTCCGGCGGACCATGACCGGATCCTGGCGCAGCTCCGGGACGCGCAGGCCGTGGTGTTCTGCGTGCCGCTCTACGTGGATGGCATTCCTTCCCACGTCCTCCGCTTCCTGAAAAGGATGGAGGGGTTCTGCCGGGAAAACAGCCTGCGCCTGAACGTCTACTGCATCGCCAACAACGGTTTCATCGAGGGCAGGCAGAATGAGCCGATGATGCAGTGCTTTGAGCATTTCTGCAGCCGGGCCGGCCTGACCTGGGGCGGCGGCGTCGGGATCGGCGGCGGGGTGATGCTGAACGTGTACCGCATCGTGTACCTGGTGCAGATCGGCCTGCTGCTGCTGAGGGTCGTCCTGAACACCGTAAATGGTGATGTCAGCACCGGCGCGCTGCAAAGCTTTGGGGAAAACACCGCGATCATCCTGTTCCTGAACCTGGGCGTGCTGTGCTATCTCATCCGCATGGGCGCGCACATCCGCAGGGGCACCTGCTGCGGCAAAAAATACACCCGCATCATGCTCCCCTCCTTCGTCTTCATCCTGTTCGCGGACATCTTCTTTGTGATCATCTCCCTTTTCCAGGGCGGGATCTTCCGCGGGTGGCTGGCGAAAAAGAAATACGGGGAAGCGTGATGCGGGGCATCACTTCAGATATCATCACTGTGGAGGGCATGGCTGATCATGCGTGAGTTTTTCGGACTGGAAATGGAAAACGGCGGCTACCTGCGGGAGCCGGAGGGGTACTTTTCCTGGCAGCATCTGCTGTTTGTGACGCTGATCTGCCTGACGGCGGTCCTGCTCGGCGTCCTGCTGGGAAAGCGCGGCCGCAGCCGTTCGGACAGAGAGAAGAATCAGGTGCTGATCAAGGCGGCGCTGCTCCTGGACGCGCTGGAACTGTTTGAGATCGTGTTTCTCTGCTATCGCAGCCACGATCCCCTGAACTGGCTCAGGACCCTGCCGCTGTTCCTGTGCAGCGTCCAGGCCTTCGCGCTGCCCATGGCGGCCTTCTGCAAGGGGCGGCTGAA
The DNA here is from genome assembly GCA_902766515.1 of uncultured Eubacteriales bacterium. Next base: position 2,977 of record CACXEB010000044.1, on the reverse strand, counting down.
GCTGGCGGCGCTGGACTTTGTGTCGATCTTCGGCGTGCTGGGAATGCTGCTTGGCACCTACGGCGCCGGACAGAACTACGCCTGCTATCCGGTCCTTTCTTTCAACAATGTGGAGTCCGGCCTGATTCACGGCATTGCGGGTTTCGCGGCCATCTATATCTTCGCTTCGGGGATGGACAGCCTGCAGAAGCACAACATCCGGATCACCTTCTGCATTTTGACAGGACTCTGTGCGGTGGCGTATGCGGCGAATATCCTGATCGGCTACAACTACATGTTCCTCATGCGGGGCGACGGCACCCCCTATGATATCGTGTATAACGCGGTGGGGGGCAGCCCCGTGCTGTATCCGCTGAGTGTGGTGGGGCTGTTCCTGCTGTACATCGCGGTATTCTACCAGGCGGTGTATCTGATCCGCCGCAAACGGGGCATTGACAGACCACAGCCCGATAATGCTGCTTCTAAGCCAATCATCCTGCCGTCACGTATCGCTGGCGGGGACTGCGGGGTTTATCCGGCAGCGTCATGCGGATCACGCCGGCCCGCAGCAGGGGATCCAGGTATCTGCGGAGCGCGTACTGGCCGGAGGAAACGGCGAGGTAATCAATGATTTCCGCGCGGGTACGGGGGACCCGGCAGAATGCCAGCAAGCCCTTTTTGTCTGTCGGATCATTCGTCGGCGTGTTCTCCGGACAGGCATCCGCTTCGTTTTGCCGGTCATCGAGCGTGACCCGGAAGGTACCGCGGACATCCTGAAAGACCGGCTCGGGAAGGCCGCGCTTCTTCATGGCGAAACGGATGGTCGGAATGCCGGAATACCTGTTTTCCGTTAGGCGGAGCGTTTCCATGGCGGTGACCAAAACCGGGTTTCGCGTATCCGGCTGCACAGACCCCAGCTGGTCCACGGTGAGCCGGCCGTAGAGACCGCCGGGGCTGATGATCTCCAGGCGGTTCGTGTACAAGGTGATCTGGATGGGCATTCCTTCCGTATGGAAGCTGTAATCCCTGTGCACCAGCGCGTTCAGCACCGCCTCGCGGACCGCATCCAGGGGATATTGCGGCGTATCGATTCTTTTCCCTGTGTCCGCGTCAATCCTTGTGGCAGTGCGCATGTTGCTCCGGACAAACGCCAGCGCGCCGTCCAGCATGTCGGGGATCGTGCCTTCGATGCGCCTGGAATCCAGAAAACGGTTCCCGGCTTCGTCCACGGTGCCCATCTCCTCGCCCGGCACATGGGTCGCGATCACGCACAGCTGCGGGAAATACGCCTGGGGATACAGGCCGAACAGCAAAAGCGCGGTCATGGTCACGCGACCCTCGCGCATCAGGTTGGCGAGCTCCATCTGCGTTGCTTCAGGCATCTGGGCAAGGTTGGGACGTTCCCGCCTTTTCCTGGCAAGGTAGTCGTCGATCTTTTCCCGGTCCAGCGCGCTCAGCGTGACGCCTTCCGCCGGACGGATGTCATCCCGGTATTTTTTCCGGTATGCTTCAAAGCTGTATACTTCATATTCGGTCATCGGTTTGTCGCTGTCTCCGACGCGGATATATGAACCCTGAAGCCTGCCCTTCGCGGTTTTGAAGCACGGCCGGTCCGCCAGGTCAACAGGCGGTATTTCCGCGGAGACAAACACGTGCCCGCCGTCATCCCATACCGTAAAGACAGGACGAACCACGGGGGTCATCTGCTCGCAGTACTCCATCACCTTTTTCTGAAGGTCCTGCGCGTCATAAACGCCGACTCCGGCAAAGCCGTTCTTTTCATCGAGGCCGAAGACGATGACACCGCCCGCGTTCTGGTTTGAAAACGCGGAAATCGTATCATACAGTTTTTCGGGGCATCCCTGACGGGCAGCTTTGACTTCCGTTGTCTGTTCTTCACAGCCCCGCAGCTGGATGGACTTGATCAGATCACGGAGTTCCTGTTCCACCATGCGGCTCATCTCCTTTGCGGCTCTGATAACACAAATAAGAGAAGAAGTAAACAAAAAACATAAGAAGAAAGCTAAATTTCTTATGTTTCTTCTTAACTTCTTAACAAAAACTGCGGAAAGTGAAGAAAATAACCCAGGAACATAAGTAAATTGCATCGCAACATAAGACTGTAAATAAAAAACGCCGGCTTCGTGCTGAAGCGGGCGTGTGTGTAAGCGGGGACCTGTCATCCTGAGCGGCGGAGCGAGCGAAGGATCTGTTCTGCGGCAGGTGAAGACAGTCGGAAAGCGGCGGTCGGCTGATGGTATCAACCCGTGGTGCTTTTCAAGCTGCGTCTTTTGATCGTTGTCTTTCCAGCTGATTGGATCCTTCACGATCCGCTGCGCGGATCCATCGCCGCTCTTCCTTTACAGCGTCTGTTCCGCCTGGGCGGCGGCGTCGATGGTCTCCACGACGGGGGCGTCGGGGTAGTCCGTGGTCACGGGCAGGGGAAGGGACTGCATGTATTCGTGCATGGCTTCGGCGACCCGCTTGCTGTTGGCGACGGCTTCGACCACAGTGCGGGCGCCGCTGGCGGCGTCCCCGGCGGCGAATACGCCGGGACGGCTGGTGTGGCCGTCATCGTCCACGGTGAGCAGGCCGCTCTTGACCGTATCGATGCCCTTGGTGGTGGTGACCAGGTTGCTTTCCGCGCCCTGGCTGACCGCGATGATGACCCCGGTGCAGGGGTACAGCTTTTCGGTGCCCGGGATGGGGACGATCCGTCCGTCCTCCGCCGTCCGGCTGTCGGCCAGGATCACGCCGTCCTCCCGGATCTCCACGGTGCATTTGTTGTAGATAAAGTCCACGCCCTCCAGTTTGGCATAGCTGCTCTCGTACTGGCTGGCGGTGAGGGTGTCCGTCAGGTTCACGCAGGAGACGTAGCGGGCGCCGTGGCGGACCGCGGTGCGCGCGCAGTCCATGGCGCTGTTGCCGGTACCGATGACCAGAATCCGCTCCCCGAGCCGGAAGGCGGAGGGGCTGGCCAGATAGTTGATGGCATAGG
>CACXEB010000043.1 GCA_902766515.1 uncultured Eubacteriales bacterium | reverse complement strand
GCCTTTGACGGAAGATTTCTTTATGCTGAAAACAGTGATGGGGAGACTTTCGGTCCGATCACACCCGCGCTGCGGGCGGACGGAAGGATGGAGGTGCTGGCCAGCGCCGCCTATGCAGCCACATCATGGCAGGAACAATGGGCGCATGATTCTTTGATCTATGTGCTGGAAGAAGACCTGAGCGATGATAGGCCGGAAGTGGAGCATGTCCTGATTTGGGACGAGTCTTCAGAGGTGTATTCTTCACGTATGCCATATGATGAAAAAAGATACAGCTCCGTCGAATTCTATGGCTTTTGCAGGGAGCTCCCCGATCTGACCGGCGAGATACCGGGCTTTAATGACTGGAACAGGTTATACACAAGTGATGAGACGCTGAATTTCCCGTCTGACTGGCACTTTACGCTGACGAATGAGCTGTCGGCGGGGGAAGAACTGCTGGCGCTATTTGAGATCACGGACATATATGGCAACACCCGCTGCAGCCGGCCGGTCATGGTGGAAAACAATGAGCGTACGCCGATTACGGTCACGAACCCGCTGATGGGCAACGATGAAGTGCTGGTGGCACTGAGCGGCGAGCTGGTCAATGCGCCGGCACGGCAGGCGCTGGAGCTGAACGTCGCGATCACCAATCTGACCGAGGAGACAAAAGCGTTTTCCATTTGGAACATGACGGTCAACGGAGATAAAAAGGTCGGCGATCTGCTGATGCTGTCCTGGGACATCGAAGGCGGCCGGACAAAGCATGGCAGGATGATGATCGACGCGTCGGAGCTGGCGGGTATTGATGCGATCAGGAACATCCGGTTTGATTTCCAGATCGGTTCAGACTTCAGCAACCGCGGAGAAATACGCTATGAACTGGAAAACTGTGACCTCAGCGTCATCCATTCGTCGGAACAGCAGCCGGCGTATCTTGCGGAAACCACCGTTCGGGGAATTCAGTGGCAGCTGCTGGGCATCAGAATGGATGAGAACGGCGATCTGGATCTGACGCTGCGCATTCAGAACAACACGAACCACACCTTTGATCCTTACTGCCCCAATCATGGCGTGAACATCGGAGGCATCCAGCTTTTCGGGAATTACTTTTCACAGCAAATCAAGGTCGCCGCCGGCGTATCCCAGGATTATACTTTTCACCTGACCAATACGCTGAGCGCATCCACATTCGATATTGACGGAGACTGGGGCTATGACGAGCCCGGCTGGAGCGGCACGGTCATTCTGACAGACCGCTTCCTGCAGCGGCATGGAATCAGTGAAATCCGGAACATCATGTTTTACTGCTACGAAGATAAAACGTGGATTCCGATCGAGCTGGAGCTGCAGACGCCATGGCCGGTTCCGGATGACGGGCGGCAGAGACAGGGAGAAACCTGGACAGGAGCGCTTCCGGAAATATCGGTCATGGATCATCAGCAATTGAAACCGATGGCAGAGACGGAGGAGTATGCGCTGAAACTGGAGCGGATCTATACCGGCAGGAAGGGGTTCGCTGTCTGTATGGAGGTCACAAACAAGACGAACCGCTTCCTGGAACTGAAGGTTCATGAATTGCTTGCGAACGGGCAGACGGTGGATCTGACAGGAAACAACGCCGAGACGGGCATATTGCCCGGAACCACCTCCGGCTGGATACTGGCCAGCAGCCGGGCGCTGCCGACAGGGACAGCGCTGGAGACCATCGGCTTTACCCTGCGATGCACGGAGGAACGGTCCGATGATCCCCCCCTGTATCGGGATCGGATGCTGAGGATCCGGCTGCCGGAAAACATCGTTTTGGGACAGACGAACGATACGGGACTGGAGGCGGAAAACTGTGAAGTACAGTCGGAAACCGATCCTGTCCCGGAAAACACGGCACTTTTTGAATTTGAAACGCGCTATGTGTGTATCGAAGCAAAGTTCGGAAGCTTTCAGGACAAAACAACGTACCTGGGAGAAGAACGCTTTCTGGTTTTCCATGCGGATGGTTCGGCTGAGTATTTGATTGATCTGAGCAAGCCGCAGAAGGATTGGTGGACGATTCGCGGCGACAGGGTGAATCTGTATAATAATACCCGGTGGATCATCACCAATGAAGAAGGGAAGCTGATCTGCCAGTATACAGGTTCCTCCAGAAATGAAACGCTGATATTTGCAACGGAAGCCGAAGCCGCTGCCCTGGCAGCGGAAGCAACAGCATCACCTGCGCCGGCGGCGGAAACGGCCTCTTCCGGCAATGCAGTCGATGTCAGGATGATTCTGATGATTGCCGGAGCCGTTGTGCTGGTGATCCTGCTGATGAGGCGCCGCAAGAAAAATAATACACGATGTCAGCAGAAGAATGAACATATGCCGGATGGAGCATGTGTCAGTGCAGGGAAGACACCCGAGAACGTACCCGTGGGTACGGTGAGGGCGGATGACGCAGAGTTGGCGCAAAAGCCGCCGTCGAATGAAATTTAACGTCACCGCGCAGACTTTTGCGTTGATTCCATAAAAAAAGAGCTGCTCTTCGCAGCCCTTCGGGGAAACGTTTTGGGATGAATCAGCACTTGCCACGGGCAGTTACGGTTTCCGGCGCGGTCGGATTGCCTGGCTTCGCGGGCTTGGTGTCCTTCTCGAAGATCTTCCTCAGAACTTCCTCCAGATCGGCGAAGAAGTTTCCGCCGCTTACCTGTTCCATTTCGTTTGCTTTCAGTTCAGTGTTCATTATAATTCCCTTTCTGCGCTTTGCGCTTCATCTTCAAATTCACTGTCCGGGCGTTTCACCCCGGACACCTGTTGATACGCAGCGGCTGACGGGATGGCTGCGATTCGGCGGAAAGGTATATGGCGGCATTTGCCGGCTTTGATGGATATGCGTTTTTTCACAAGCGATTGCCCTGCGGGAATAACGGCGGCGCTTGCCTTTTTGCGCGGTTTGATTTATACTGGTAAAAAAGACCGCGCGGGAGGAATGTTCTATGGCTGAGAGGATTACGATACCGGTCGACACGCCGAACCGGACGGGAATGCAGACGGCCGTCTGGCTGCCGGAGGGCGAACCCCGGGCGGTCATCCAGATCTTTCACGGCATGGCGGAGCATATCGACCGCTATGACCGCACGGCGCGGGAGCTGACCCAGCGCGGGTACGCGGTGGCCGGCGCGAACCACAAGGGGCACGGACCGGAGACGCCGGACGACCAGCTGGGGTACTTCTATGCGGAGGACGGCTGGCGGAAGATCGTCGAGGACGGCCATGCGGTCAGCGAGCGGCTGCGCCAGGAGTTACCGGGACGGCCGCTGATCCTGCTGGGGCACTCGATGGGCTCGTTCATGGCGCGGGATTACATCACCCGCTATCCGGGGGAGCCGGACGCCCTGATCCTGAGCGGGACGGGGTGGTACGCGGCGTCGCTGTGCCAGGCGGGGCGGCTGCTGGCGCGTCTGTGCAAGCCGGATGCGCCCGCGCCCCGGGTGGACCAGCTCGCCTTTGCGGCCAACAACAAGTCCTTCCAGCCGGCCCGTACGCCGTACGACTGGCTGACCCGGGACAACGCCGAGGTGGACAAGTACATCGCCGATCCGCGCTGCGGCTTCATATTCACGGGCCGCGGGTACTATGACATGTTCACGGGCCTGCTGGGCCTCCGGGACGTGAGCAAGCTCAAGCACGTCAACACGGACCTGCCCGTGTGCTTCATCTCCGGCGACAGCGATCCCGTGGGGCAGATGAGCAAGGGGGTCCTGATGGTCGCCCGGGAGTTCCGCGACGCGGGGCTGACCGATGTGACGGTCAAGCTGTACAATCACGCGCGGCATGAGCTGCTGAACGAAATGAACCGGGACGAGGTCATGGCCGACCTGTGCGCCTGGCTGGAGAAATGTCTGCGGAAAATCGCATAACGGGAAGGAGAACGGTATGAAATACGCGGGGGATATCACCCGGGTGCACGGCATCCGGGTCGGTCAGGCGGAAAACGAAGCGGCGCGGACGGGCGTGACCGTGGTGCTGTGCCGCAAGGACGGCGCGGTCGGCGGATGCTCCGTGCGGGGCGCCGCGCCGGGCACGCGCGAGACGGACCTGCTGCGGCCGGGCAACCTGGTGGAGCGGGTGCACGCCGTGGTACTGGCGGGCGGCAGCGCGTATGGCCTGGCGGCTGCCGACGGGGTGATGCGCTACCTGGAGCAGATGGGCGTCGGCCTGGAAATGGGAGACACGCGCGTGCCGATCGTGCCCGCGGCCGTGCTCTATGACCTGGGCGTCGGCGATCCGTCCGTCCGCCCGGACGCGGTCATGGGCCGGTCGGCCTGCATCGCCGCGCAGAAGCAGATGCAGCAGGGCCGCCACGGTGCCGGCTGCGGCGCGACGGTGGGCAAGCTGGTGCCCGGCGCGACGCCGCAGGAAAGCGGCATCGGCAGCGCGTCCATCACCCTGCAGGAGGGCGTGACGGTCGGGGCGGTCGTCGCGGTCAACGCGGTGGGCGACGTGTTTGATCCCACCAGCGGTGATCTGATCGGCTGCGCGCACATGCCGGACGGCACGGCGATCCCCGCGGAGGGCCTGCTGTGGGGCAACGCGCCCGCGCCGATGCAGATACGCATCCCCGCGCCGGGATCCAATACCACCATCGGCGTGGTCGCCGTGGATGCGCGGCTGACCAAGGCGGAGGCCAACCGCCTGGCGGATGTGGCGCACGACGGCCTGGCCCGGACGATCCGTCCCGTGCATACCCAGATGGACGGCGATACCCTGTTCGCCCTGGCGACCGGCCAGGTGGACCGGGAGGTCAACTTTGTCAAGCTCTGCGCAGCCGCCGCGGAAGTGACGGCGCGG
>CACXEB010000042.1 GCA_902766515.1 uncultured Eubacteriales bacterium | reverse complement strand
GGACGATGGCTTTGCACTTGTCCTTCTTGCAGTCCAGGATGCGCAGCGGGTTGCGCTCAAAGCGGGAGCGGCAGTCCTCGCACATCTCGTCGATGCGCCCGCCCAGGTAGGTCCGCAGCGCCTCGTGGTACCGGGGCCGGCAGGTCCTGCAGCCGATGGAATTGATGTGCACGACCAGGTTTTTGAGGCCCACCTCGCCCAGCAGCGTCATCAGCAGGTTGATCAGCTCCGCCTCCACCGCGGGGGACTTGCCGCCGAAACACTCCATGCCGAACTGGTGGTGCTCCCTCAGGCGTCCGGCCTGCGGGTTCTCATAGCGGAAGATCGGGGCCGCCAGGTAGTAGACCTTGCAGGGCAGCGGCTCGGCGTACAGCCGGCTTTCGATGAAGGCGCGCACGGCGCCCGCAGTGCCCTCCGGCTTCAGCGTGATGGAACGGTCGCCCTTGTCCTTGAAGGTATACATTTCCTTGTTGACGATGTCGGTGGTATCCCCGACGCCGCGCAAAAACAGCTCCGTATGCTCAAAGACCGGCGTGCGGATCTCGCGGTATCCCCACAGCGCGGCCAGCGCTCGCATCTTCTGTTCCAGTCCCTGCCATAGATACGCCTGATCCGGCAGCATGTCCCGGGTGCCCTTGGGTGCCTGTGTCAGCATGTGTGTTCCTCCTGCATGAGAGTCTGTTTCGTGCGTCCTCCCATTGCCACCGATTATAAACAGGGGCGGGGGAAATGTCAATTTCAAGTTCGTGCCCCGCACGCAAACGGGGAGGCCGCTGTGGCCTCCCCGCCAGGCAGTTTTGCTGCCGTCTGATCAGGATTTCTGTTCGAACTTGTGCATGCACTTGGGGCAGGTGATGGTTTTCGCGCCTGACCCGCGCTTCATGCGCAGGACGGTCTTGCAGTTCGGGCAGTGAAAATACTTGAATTCCCTGCGGTTCTGAAAGCGCAGCCTGTACTGGCCGAACTTCGTCCTCAGCCCCTGCCAGAGCTGCATGAACTTCTGGTTTTCCTGCGCCCGCTTGACCCGGTTGCGGGAGAACATCCGCCAGATCGTCCAGATGTACAGCGCGAACGCCAGGAAGGTAAAGATCGGCAGCCGCAGGAACAGGCCCAGCAGGTACAGCCCGATCCCGAGCCACATCGTGATCCGGGTCGTCTGATCCGGCCCATACCGCCCCTGCATGAATTGCTGCAGATAGATTTTCAACCGGTCCCAAAAACGCATTCATGAACCTCCTTGGTCAGCACCTGCATCCGCACCGCAGGCAGTTGCACAGCAGGTTGGCCGCGATGCAGGAAATAAAGGGATTGGAGCACAGGCTCTGGGTGGGATACCCATAGCGCGTGCCCTGCTGCTGGTATTGATACACCGGCGCGCTCAGCTGCTCGTACAGCTGCTGGAACTGCGGGTTGCCGGGCTCCATCTGGTAAGCGGTGCGCGCGTACCGCAGGGCTTCCAGCCGGTTGCCCAGGTTGACGTTGGCGAGCGCGGCGAGGAAGTTCCACAGCGCGTTGTGCTCGGGGATCTGGTGCAGCACCTGGAGCGCGTCGTAATACCGGCGCGTGGAGATATAATTGGAAGCGACCTCGAACTGCGGTGCGTAGGCGCCCTGTTCCTGCGTGCGGTACTCATAGCGGTACTGCTGGTACTGCTGACCGTAGGCGCTGCTATGGTATCCGCCGGGCTGGCTGCTGTACCATGAGCTGCCGGTGCCGCCGCCCTTCTTGATGCGCATGGCCTCCGTGTACGCCTCGTTGATCTCCTTCATCTTGGCTTCCGCGGTGGGCGAGTTCGGATTCAGGTCCGGATGGTATTTCTTGGCCAGCTTCCGGTAGGCGGCTTTGATTTCGTCCTCGGATGCCTGGGAGGACACGCCGAGGATCTGAAACGGATCGCCGTTCATGGCTTCTTCTCCTTCTTTTGTGCTTGCGCGTACAGCTGTTCAAAGCGGACCCAGATCCCGCTGTAGACGGCGTTGCGGATCAGCCCGACATCGTGCTCCAGCGGCAGGCTGTCCAGCGCTTCGGCGGCCTGGGCGGCCAGCAGCGTCATGCTCTCGCGCAGACGGTCGAAATAATCCGGCTCCGTATGCGCCTGCATCAGGGGATTGAAACGGTGGCGGCGCTTGTCCTGCTTGACGTCGTCCATCGCGTCCATCAGGTAGATGAAAGCGCCGAGGGCCTCGCCGGCGCAGCCAAGGGCGTCCGCCCAGACGTCGCGCTTCCAGCGGAAGACCTCGCCCACGATCCGCCCGGACAGGTGGCACAGCGCGTCCAGCTGGACCGTTTCCTGCGCTTCCAGCACATGGATGCGGTCCATGCAGGCCTCCATCTCCGTGCATTTTTCCGGATACCGGCGCTTGAGCTTCTCATAGGCGGGCGCCAGGCGGCGGCTCAGCAGGGCGGCCGACCCGGAATGATCGTCCAGCAGGTGGTCCTGCTGGACGTACCAGCTGAGCAGGATATTCATGTCCGCGGCGTAATCCAGCGCGGCGCTCTGCAGGTACGCCTGCTGGCGGACCGGATGCACCGGGCAGACGCCGGCGTTTTTCAGCTCCGAGGGCTCGTACAGCGAGCTGAGCAGCAGACCCAGGAAGGTCATGTCGTTGCTGAGCGCCAGCCGCGACAGCGTGCCGTAACGGGCGTGGAGCGCCCGGCACAGCCCGCAGTAGTACGTGCGGTAGCGAGCCTTTTCCTCGTCGCTCATGATTTCGCTGTTGATCGTGATATACCCAAACATGGCGTCGGCCTGACTTTCGTGCGTAATGAGGGAACCGGCATCCGCCGGCTCCCTGCATTATACTTCATTCCCCGCTGCGGTTCAATTCCGTTCCCGGATCAAGTCAGTCAAAATTACGGCACAAAACGTTCCCGGCGTCATCCCATGGCGCCCAGCACCGCGGCGATCGGGTCCCGGATGATCAGGGTGGCCAGGTGGTCCTGCGGCGTGGGATCGCGGTTGACCAGGACCAGCTGCGTGCCCGTGTAGTAATGGATGAAGCTGGCGGCGGGATAGACCGCGAGCGAGGTGCCGCCGATGATCAGCAGGTCCGCCTTGGCGATGGCCCGCACCGCGCCCCGGGTCGTATCCTCGTCCAGGCCTTCCTCATACAGCACGACGTCGGGCTTGATGATGCCGCCGCAGGTGCACCTGGGCACGCCGCGGCCGGACAGGATGTCCTGGAGGCCGTAGAACTTCCCGCAGCGCATGCAGTGGTTGCGCAGGACGCTGCCGTGCAGCTCATAGACGGTTTTGCTGCCCGCCTTCTGGTGCAGCCCGTCGATGTTCTGGGTGACGACGGCGCTCAGCCGCCCCTCCGCCTCCCACGCGGCCAGCCGCAGGTGGGCGGCGTTGGGCCGGGCGTCCGGGTACAGCATCTTCTGGCGGTAGAACCGGAAGAACTCCTCCGGGCGGGCCATGAAATAATGATGGCTCAGGATCTCCTCCGGGGGATCGCTGTACTGCTGGCTGTACAGCCCGTCCACGCTCCGGAAATCGGGGATGCCGCTTTCGGTGGACACGCCGGCGCCGCCGAAAAAGACGATCCGCCGCGCCTTGTCGGTCAGGCTGCGCAGCTTTTCCGCAGATTCCTGGATCATGTCAGTCCTCCGCGTCCCGGACGATCTGGATGCCCGCGCTCGCGCCGATGCGCGACGCGCCCGCCTCGATCAGCGCCAGCGCTTCCTGGTAGGTATGGATGCCGCCGGACGCCTTGACGCACATGTTTTCCGGGATGGAGCGCTTCATCAGCGCCACGTCCTCCACCCTGGCCCCGCCGGTGCCGAAGCCGGTGCTGGTCTTCACGAAATCGGCATGGGCGCGGGCGGCGGCCTCACAGGCCAGCCGGATCTCGTCCGGGGTCAGGTAGCAGGTCTCGAGGATCACCTTGACCAGCCGGCCGCAGGCGGCGTTCACCACGGCGCGGATATCGGCTTCGACCCGGTCCCAGGCGCCTTCCTTCGCCGCGCCGACGTTGATGACCATGTCGATCTCGTCCGCCCCGTTGCTGACGGCGTTCATGGTTTCAAAGGCCTTGACCTCCGGGGTGTTCGCGCCCAGAGGGAAACCGATGACCGTGCAGACTTTGACGGGCGTGCCGGCCAGCAGGTGTGCGGCCTGGGCGACATGGACGGGATTGACGCAGACGGACGCGAATGTAAATTCTTTCGCCTCGGCGCAGAGCTGTTCGATCTGTGCCTCCGTGGCGGCGGCTTTCAGCAGGGTATGGTCGATCATGGCGGCGATAGCTTGCTTTTTCATACCGGAAACCTCCTGTGTGTTGTTCTTGGGTGGAAACCAGGTCCTGTGCAGTCGTATTATAAGCTGGAAACGTTCGTACAGTCAAGCGTTTGACAGACCCTCTTTTCAGCGATATAATGTTGCCATTAGTTTTGGAAGGGGGAATGTGCTTGCCGGGTCAGCGTTTCAAAGGGTCACTGCCCCTGTTCTGTGTCATCGCAGCGCTGCTGCTCGGCATCAGCGTGTTCCTGTTTGTCAGCGCGGAGGGCAGGGATCGGGAATACCGGTACCTGGCCAGCCTGACGCCGACGCCCAGCGCCGTGCCCCGGAAGGTGTCCTACCGCTATGATCACGCGACGCCGGAGCCGACGCGCCTGCGCCTGGGCACCGGCGCGATGGGCCAGGCGGTCTATGAGATCCAGGCGCGCCTGAAGGCGCTCGGCTATTATCCTTACGAGCCGGACGCCAAGTTCGGCGCCGGCACGCGGGACGCCGTGCTGGCCTTCCAGCGCGAAAACGGCCTGGCCGACGACGGCATCGTCGGCGAGGATACCTACCGGCTGCTGATGTCGGACGCCGCCCGCCCCAGGCCGGCGGAACGCTGAGATCCGCCGGAGCCACCAGTACGAAACAAGGAGGCCGCTCAAGATGAATGTACAGGACCTGACGTTCGCCGACCGGTTTGAGGGCATCACCGGCAGCGCGATCCGTGAAATTTTCAAGCTGCTCGCCAAGCCGGGCATGATCTCGTTCGC
>CACXEB010000041.1 GCA_902766515.1 uncultured Eubacteriales bacterium | reverse complement strand
TCGGAGAGCTCCTTGTCGGTGTTGCCGTCGTTGTGGATGGTCACCACCGTGCCCGCGGTGATGTTGTCATACACCCACTTGGCGTCCGTCGTGTGCAGGCGGATGCAGCCGTGGGAAGCGCGGGAGCCCAGGTGGTTGTAGGTGGACATGTTCGGGTTGTCCGGGTTGTAGTTGATGTACATGATGGAGTGGAAGGCGATCTCCGCGTCGATCCGCGTCCAGTACTGTGCGGTGCCGCCGCCCCACTTGGGGAAGGTGCACCAGCGCGCCTTCCGGCCGTTCAGCACATAGGTGCCGGGGCGGCTGGGGTATTTGGTCGTGCCGGTGGAGCAGATCATGACCCGCACCAGCTGGGTGTATTCCTTGTTCTCGTCATAGGTGTAGACCTTGACGACCTGGTTGCGCACGTCCACGTCCATCGCGTAGGGGATCGGTGTCGGTTCCGGGCTTGGGCGGGGCGCGTCGTTGACGGTCGCCACCTCGGCGTCATTGAAGAGGACGTTCCAGGTGGTTTCGTCCACGATGCCGGTCACGGGCAGGCCGTTCTTCGCCTGGAAATCCTTCACGGCCTGCAGGGTGTTCTTGTAGAAGCCGGTCGTCGTCTTATGATAGGTGAAGAAGCCCAGCTCCTTGAGCCGCTCCTGCACGCGCTGCACATTGGCGTTCTTGCTGCCGTAGGCCAGCTTTTTGCCGGGGTACTTGACCGTTTCCGTGTAGACGGTGATGGACGGCTTCGGGGTCGGGGTCGGGCCGGCCAGGATCTCCCGGTCGCTCAGGTCGGAGTAGACCTGGGCGAGGGTCTCCACGTCGGCCTCGCCGGTCACTTCGAGGCTGTACAGCTGCTGGAACAGGCTCACCGCCTGCGTGGTGGTCAGGCCGTAGACGCCGTCCGCCTCGCCGGAAAACAGCGAGAGCTCCTTGAGCCGGGCCTGCAGCTGAGTGACCTGCGCGCCGCTGTCGCCCTCGGCCAGGGGCAGGTAGCAGGCGCCGAAGATGACCTCCTGCGTCTCGCTGTCGGCGATGCCGTCCTCCTCGAGGCCGTAATTCTTCTGTACGGCGGTGACAGCGGCCACCGTGTCGCTGTCATAGCTGCCCGTCGCAGCCGCCAGGTAGCCGATTTCGACCAGCCGGGCCTGCAGCGCGTCCACCATCTCACCGGTATCGCCGGCCTTCAGGGTGGTAAAGTCCACAGGGACCGCTTCGTTCGCGTCCTCGGCCAGGACGGGCATCAGGTTCAGCATCAGCATCAGCGCGCACAGCAGCGCCATGAGCGGGCGTTTCATCATCGTCATGTCACCTCGTTCAGCATTCGTTGAAGGAACGGAATCCCCCTGACGTTCAGCCACGCTGAACGGTGGGCATTCCAAGCGGTCCGGCGCGATTCCGGTCAGGAAAAAATAAGCGCGTCTGTGTACCGCCCCTGTCTATTGAAATACAAACGGGGCCGTTTGTCAACTGTTTTTTACGAAATCATGACGAAAATTTTACATTTATATAACGAAAGTAATAAAACCGGGAAGGTTGCGGAGATGCAGGGGCCAGTCCCCGCGCCAGAAGCCGAACCGGGTGTCCGCCACGGCGCCGTGGGTCATCGGCAGCCGGAAGGCGTCGGAGGCGGGGAGGGACCAGGCGTCCAGCGCCAGGTCCGGCGCGGCCTCCTCAAAGCGGCAGGTCCAGCCGGTGTCCGTCGGCCGGAGCTCACGGAGGACGGGCAGGCGGCGGGGACCGCTGCCGTCCGCGTCCAGGACCGCCGTGTCCGCGCCGGCGAACAGCAGGCGCTTCGGGTCATTGCCCCAGGCGGCCAGCCGGGGCGGCTGCAGTCCGTCGTCCCAGGCCAGGAAGCTTTGGATGGGTGGGAACAGCGTTTCGCCCGCCGGCGCGGCCAGCCGGCCGGCAGCCTGGTAAAGGGGGAGGCCGTTCGGCGCTTTGCCGGGGCCGAGGCGGATGTCCCACAGCCAGGCGTTCAGCCGGGCGTCCTCAATGGAGCCGCTCAGGTACCAGGCGCCGCGGTCCTGCCGGAGCGAGAGCTGGAAGGCTTTCCCAACGACAGTAAAGCCGCCGTCCGCTCCGGGACTGACGGCTTTATGGCGGGGGATCGTCCGCTCGACGCGGGTCGTCGCGCCGGTCAGCGCGTCGGCCAGGCTCATCACGCAGGTGAGGCTGAATCCGTGCGGCCGGACCGCGCACTGCCAGGCGGCGGTGCGGCTCATCATCACGGCGCGGAGGATCCCGTCCTGCCGGAGGGCGGTCCATGCCGGCGGGTTCACGCCTGCACTTCCTCGATCATTTCCAGAATGCGGGCGGTGCCGTTCATCTCCGGCGCGGCGTGGAGGGCGTCGGTCAGGCGCTGCCGTTCGCTGAACAGCGTATGGATGCCCTCGACGAGGGTCTGGCGGTTCATCTGCTCCTGCTCGAGTACCATCGCCAGGCCGCGGCGCTCGTAGCTGCGGGCGTTCAGTACCTGGTCGCCGCGCGACGCGGACAGCGGGTAGGGGATCAGCAGCATCGGCTTGTACAGGGCCTGCAGCTCGCACAGGGTATTGCTGCCCGCGCGGGACAGCACCGCGTCCGCGGCCGCGAGCAGGTGCGGCATCTCCTCGTTCACAAAGCCGAACTGGGCATAGCCGGCGGTCCCGTTCAGGGACTCGTCGACATTCCCCTTGCCGCAGATGTGGATGACGTCCATGTCCGGCAGCAGGTCGGGCAGGGCTTCGCGCAGGCAGGCGTTGACGCTCTGGGCGCCGAGGCTCCCGCCGGTCATCAGCAGCACCGGTTTTTCGCCGGTCAGCCCGGCCAGGCGGAGGCCTTCTTCCCGCTTTCCTTCAAACAGCGCCCGCCGCATCGGCGTGCCGGTCATCTCCGCTTTGGGGCCCAGCGCTTCGGCGCATTCGGGAAAGGTCGTGGCGATCTTCTGCGCGAAGCGGGAGCAGATCTTGTTCGCCAGTCCGGGGGTCAGGTCGCTTTCGTGGCAGACGACCGGCACGTGGGCGCGCCAGGCGCCCCAGACCACCGGCACCGCCACGAAGCCGCCCTTGGAAAAGCACACGTCCGGCTTCAGCTTCCGGATGATGCTGACGGATTCCGCCGAGCCGGCGACGACCTTGAAGGGATCGGTGAAATTCTGCCAGTCGAAATAGCGCCGGAGCTTGCCGCTTTTGACCGCGTGGTAGGTGACGCCCTCCACGCGGTTCATCATCTCGTGCTCGATGCCGTTCTCGGTGCCGATATAGTGGATGGCGTAGCCCCTGCGCTGCAGCTCCGGAATCAGCGCCAGGTGCGGGGTCACATGCCCCGCCGTGCCGCCGCCGGTCAATACGATCGTCTTCATGATATCCTCCCCGGGTTCCGCTGATCGGCCGATGGCCGTCGGGTTCATTATACCGTTTTTTCGCGTTTCGTCAATGCGTGCGGTTTTGATTGCCATCAGAGAAAAACTGTGCTATAGTGTGCAGGCCGTCCGGCGGGACCGATTGATCCTGCGGGGCGGCAATGATCTGTAAGTGTGAGGCCTGCCAAGATGAGGATGAAGCATGTGCCCGGGGCCAACAGGACGCCGGGGGATATCGTTCTGGATATGATGCTGGCGGCGGTCAGCCTGTTTTTCAACGGCTTCGGGGTCTACCTGACGATCCAGGCCAATATCGGCGCCGATCCCTGGAACGTGCTGAACCTGGGCCTGTCCGGGACGCTGGGCATCCTGTACGGCACCGCGTCGATCACGGTGTCCTTCCTGGTCCTGGCGGTCGATATCCTGCTGGGCGAGCCCATCGGCATCGCGATGTTTATCGACGCGGTGGTCGTGGGCAAGTCGGTGGACTTTTTCAACAGCCTCGGCCTGGTGCCGCCCTGCGCCAGCATCTGGGCCGGCGTGCCGATGATGCTGGTCGGCCTGGTCATCATGGCCTATACCCAGTATACCTACATGAAAGCGGGCCTGGGCTGCGGGCCGCGGGATACCCTGCTGGTGGGGCTGGCCAGGCGGGTGAAACGGATCCCGATCGGGGCGGTGAGCATCGCGATGATGAGCATCGTGACGCTGGCGGGCGGCCTGCTGGGCGGACCGGTGGGGATCGGCACGCTGCTCAGCGCGTTTGCCACCGGCCCGATCATGCAGGCCGCCTTCCGCAGCGTCCACTTCGATGCTACCGGCGTGCGGCACCAGCGTCTGAAGGATTCCTTCCGCGTGGTAGCCGCCCGCCTGAATCATGGATAAGCGACGGCGTTATCTTCATTCAATGCCGGTCAGGTCAATGTTGTCCAGCCATTTCTTTGCGGTTTCGCAGACGGTCTTCAGGCAATCCTCCTCGAAGGGGGTCTTCAGGCCGGCATGCTTTAAAAGCT
>CACXEB010000040.1 GCA_902766515.1 uncultured Eubacteriales bacterium | reverse complement strand
GCGGCGGGCTCAGCTTCAGCTTCGGGAGCGGCTTCAGCGCCGTTCGCGGCATCGGGCTCGGACACGGTGACTTCGGCCTCGGGAGCGACTTCAGGGGCGGGCTCGGTAGCTTCCGCTTCAGGCGCAGCCTCAGTGGCCTCGGCTTCGGGGGCCGCTTCGGGCTCGGTCACGGCTTCGGGAGCGGGCTCAGCGGCTTCCGGCGCGGCTTCGGGAGCGTTGGGCGTGAGGTTCGGATAAGCCGCGGCGAAAAGGATGCGCAGGCTGTCCGTAATCGTGGTATATTCGCCTTCGGCTTTTTCCGCGCGGGCGGTCGCTTCGGTCAGCATTCCCTGGGCGACAGCGAGCTCGTTGGTCAGGGCCTCAGCGCGGGCGGTCAGCTCGGTGTTCTGGTTCGCTGCAGTTTCGAGCTGGGTCTGCACCTGGGTCAGCTCTTCGGTCAGCGCGGCCACCTTTTCTTCCGCGGCGGCGGCGGCAGCCTGGGCTTCCTGCATGTTCTGCTCGGCGGCGGCCAGCTTTTCGGTCATTTCCTTCACGGCCGCTTCGGCTTCGTTGACGCGGGTTTCGTAAGCGGCGATGGAATCATTGGATTCCTTCAGCTGCGCTTCGACGGTCTTCAGCTGGTTTTCCAGATCGGTCTTGGCCTGGTTCAGCTGGTTGGCGTTATCCTCGGCAGTGGCGACCTGACCCTTGAGGTCTTCGATTTCCTTCTCGGCGTCCACCAGGCTCTGCTGGAAGCCCTTGGATTCCTCGACAGAGGCGTTCAGGTTGCGGTTGGAGACTTCGAGATCCGCTTTCTGGCCGCTCATCCGGCTGGCGATAATGCAGATGGCCACAATCGCGACCAGCAGGCACGAACTGACGACAATCAAGGCTTTTTTCATTTCAAAAACGCTCCTTCTCTAAAAAATTGGCTGGGATACTCGCTGAAACCATTGTAGCATAAGAATCCGAAAAGAAAAAGACAATTGTTTAACATTGTCTTTTCCGTTATATTACGCTTTTGTAACATATGGCCGGTGTCCGTCCGGCGCGCCGGGGGACGGGATCAGCGCTGCCGGCCGTCCGGACCAGGCCTGTCCGCGCCGGCCAGCAGCCGCTGCGCGGCGGCCAGGATCCGGCGGTCGGTCTCGAAGGCCAGCGCGGCCGCTGCCTGGCCGCAGGACATCAGCTCCGCGGCGGAAAGCTCTGACAGCTGGGGGACGATGCGCTGTCCTTCGAATTCCGCGAGAAAGAAGACGTTCCGCTTGAGGGTATCGGGGCGGCCCTCCCGCGCGAGGGGATGCGCGTAGGTCTCGCGGAAGCCGGGCAGGAGGCGGACGTCGACGCCGGTTTCCTCCCGGATCTCCCGCCGCGCGGTCTGCTCCTCGGTTTCGCCGGGTTCCATGTGCCCTTTCGGGAAGCCCCAGTATCCGTCGGGCGAGCGGACCAGCAGGTACAGGATGCCCGCCTCCGTCCGGGTGAACACCACCGCGCCGCAGGACGTTTCGAAATGGGTATAAGCCGGCATGGTATCTCCTTTCAGGGCCGATGCCCCTGTTCCGCCGCGGCCCGGCCGGCCAGCAGGCCCGTGATCAGGGCGAACTGGATGTTGAAGCCGCCGCAGTCGCCGTCCACGTCCAGCAGCTCGCCGGCCAGGTACAGGCCGGGGCAGAGGCGGGAAGCCATGGTCTCCGGATCCACGGTCCGGGTATCCACCCCGCCGCAGGTGACCTGCGCCTGCGCCATGGGGCGCGTGCCGGTGACCCTGAGCCGCGTGTCGGTCAGGAAGGCCGCCAGCCGCTCCGGACTGCCGGCGGGGCAGAGGGGGATCAGCTTTTCCGGCACCAGTCCCGGCAGGACGCCCGCCGGGCCGAAGGCGGCCTGCCGTTCGCGCAGCAGCGCGAGCGTGCGCGCGTACGTGTCCGGCATCCCGCCGGGCAGCCGGCAGTACGCCCGTTCCTCCGGAAAGAAGACCGGCGACAGGTCCAGCCGCAGCTCGGGCGCCAGCCCTTCGCCGATCAGCCTGTGCGCGTCCCGGGCCAGCTGCATGGCGCAGATGCCGCTCACCCCATCGTCCGTCAGCAGGATCTCGCCCGCGCTCGCCGCCTGCGGCAGGCCGCCCGCGTACAGCCCGATCCGGGCCGGCATCCTCAGGCCGCTCAGCTTCCGGAAGGGGCCCGGTGCCACCGTCAGCGGCGTGAGGCCCGGAAATCGGTCCGTGACCGGATGGCCCAGGTTGGAAGCGAGGGCATAATCCTCCGGCCGGCTGCCCAGGGCGCCGCCGGCCAGGCCGCCCGTCGCGAGGATCACGCGGTCCGCAGACCAGCGCCGCCCGTCGCGGGTCAGGACGGCAAACGCCCCGCCGGTCCGCTTCACGTCCAGGACGTCCGCGTCGGTCACCAGCTGTACCCGCGCTTCGGCCAGGCGCGCGCACAGGACGCTGAGCACGCTGGCCGCCTGCTGGGTGGCCGGATACACGCGCTGCTCCGGATCGGTATACAGCGGCAGGCCCCACGCTTCGAGCCGGCGCAGCAGCATTTCCGGCGGCAGGGCGGCCAGGGCGCGCCGCGCGAAGCGGGCATCGCCGAAATAGACCGGTCGGCCCCGGTTGGCCAGGTTGCAGCGCCCGTTGCCGGTCGCCAGCAGCTTTTTGCCCGGCCGGGGCCGCCGCTCCAGCAGGGTCACCGCCGCGCCGGCCTCCGCCGCGGCCAGGGCTGCCGCCATGCCCGCCGGCCCGCCGCCGACCGCCAGCACCGTCCCCGTCCGGCCGGAAACCGTGTTTTCCGTATGAAACCGTTGATCCGCCATGCCGTTCACCCCTGCATCCCGCGCTGTTCCATTGCCCGAAACTTCCCGTACAGTGTACTATAGCGCGCCGCGCTTCGTCAACCTTCCGCTGCTTTCCGCGCCTGCGGCCCGGCGCGGACGCAGGGCCTTCTCCGGGCTGAATTGTTACAATTATTTATCGAAATTGTTACAAAGATATTTACAATGCGCGCCGGATTTTGGTATAATGATCCGTGCGCACCTTGCGTAAAGATTCTGGAGGTTTGATGAATGAGCGCGAAACGCAATCACTATACATCTACCCCGCTGATGCGGATGGACAAGCACCCCAGGAGCGTGGAATGGGAGGAAGCGCCGGTGGTGCTGGAGCACGAAACGGAACGCCTGCGGCACTACCGGGTGCTGCAGCTGATCATGCTGTGCCTGATCCCGATCGGCTTCATCGTGACGCTGATCGTCGGGGGCACCACGCTGACCTGGGCCTATGTGGGCGTCAGCCTGTTTTTCCTGCTGCTGATGTGGCTGATGAGGGCGTTCGCCCAGGGCGCCCGCTCCAAGCTTACGCTGATCTATGTGCTGGCCGCGGCCGTGGTCGTGGTCAAGCTGGTCGTCAGCACGCCCGGCTCTGTCACCCAGCGGGTGGTCAGCCGGGTGGATTCCAGCTCCATCTTCACTTCCGACAGCGCGCTGGACACGCCGACGCTGTCCGACATTGAAAGCGCGGAGGCCGAGGAAACGCCCGCGCCGGACGCGACCGAAGCGCCCATGTCCGAGGCGGAAGCGCGGCTGCGCGAGTTCATGGCCTATTGGGCGGCGGGTGACACGGACGCGATGGTCAGGATGCTGAGCCCCTCCTGGGTCGACAACTCGGACAATCCGAAGGCGGACCTGTTCAACATCACCAAAATGATCCGGCCGACCGGAGAGCCCGAGATCAAGCGCGTGGACGGCAGCAGCACCGATACCTCCCGCCCCATCCTGATGATCGTCCGGATCGTCAGCTCCAACGGCTCTTCCATCCTGAAGCGCTTCCAGATCATCATGGTCCGCTCCAACGACGTATGGTATGTCGATCCCGGCTCCCTGAACGCCATCGGCACGGTGACCGAGGACGACCTGGAGCCCTTCGAGCAGGTCAACAACATCATTTCCGACGCGACCCCGTCGCCGGCGCCCACGCCGACGGTCAACCCGCAGCTGGTCCTGTACTATAACACCGACGGCGGCAGCTACTACCACGTCGATCCGTACTGCCCGTCCGTCAAAAACCGCAAGTACGTGCCGCTGAAGGGCACCTTCCTCTACTCGGAGCTGGATGTGGACAAGTACCGCACCCTGAAGCGGTGTAAGACATGCAACGCGCCCGAGCGTGCAATCCCGATCAACTGATCCTTATTCCAGGCAACAGGAGGCTTTTTCTTGGACATTGACAGCGCGTCACCATCGGTGGGCTGGCTGCTGGTACTGCAGCTGGTCCTGATCCTGATCAACGCTTTTTTCGCGGCAGCGGAAATCGCCGTCATCTCGCTGAACGAAGGCCGGCTGCGCAAACAGGCGGAGGCGGGCGACGGGAAGGCAAAGACCATGCTCAAAATGGTCCTGTCGCCCTCCCGGTTCCTGTCCACCATCCAGGTGGCCATCACGCTGGCCGGCTTCCTGGGCAGCGCCTTCGCCGCGGACAACTTTTCCGACCTGCTGGTCGACTGGCTGATCCTGGACATCGGCTTTACGGCCCTGCCCCGGGCGACCCTCAACACCCTGGCCGTCATCCTGATCACGTTTGTGCTGTCGTTCTTCACGCTGGTGCTGGGCGAGCTGGTGCCCAAGCGCATCGCCATGAAATTCCCGGACCGGGTCGCGCGGTTTGTCTGCGGCCCGGTCCACGCGATGAGCGTCGTCTTCCGGCCTGTGATCGCCGTGCTGTCGCACACCGTGAACGGCGTGCTCCGCCTGTTCGGCATCGATCCCAGGGCGGACGAGTCCAACGTCACCGAGGATGAGATCCGCCTGATGGTGGACATCGGGGAGGAAAAGGGCACCATCGAGGGCGATGAGCACGACATGATCGAGAACGTGTTCGAGTTCAACAACATGACCGCGGCGGACTGCATGACCCACCGCACAACGATGGTCGCGCTGCAGGTGGACGACAGCAACCAGCATATCCTCCGCACCATCCGGGAGAGCGGCCTGTCCCGCTTCCCGGTGTACGGCGAGACCCTGGACGATATCAAGGGCACCGCGACGACCCGCGATATCCTGCTGAACCTGGTGGGCGGCAATGCCCGCAAGCTGCGGGATATCCTTCGCCCGGCCTACTTCGTACCCGAAACGGTGCGCACGGACGTGCTGTTCCAGGAGATGCGCAAGCGCAAGACCCACATTGCCATCGTGGTGGACGAATACGGCGGGACCGCCGGCCTGATCACGATGGAGGACCTCCTGGAGGAGATCGTCGGCAGCATTTACGACGAGTACGACCGTGAGCTGCCTTCCGACATCCAGCCGGTATCCGACCGGGTCTGGCGCATCGCGGGCTCCTGCTGGCTGGAGGACGTCTCCAAGGCCCTGCAGGTGAACATTCCCGCCAGCGACGATTACGACACGCTGGGCGGCCTGATCTTCAGCCGCCTGACCACGATCCCCCGCAACGGCGACCGCGTGACCGTGACAGCCTACGGCCTCACCATCGAAACAGAAGAAATCCGGGACCGCCGCGTCCTCTGGGCGCGGGTCACCGTGCCGGACAGAAGCGGCGAAGCCCCGGCAGCTGAAACAACTCAAGGAGGGTCAACCCATGCGTAAAACCAAGATCGTCTGCACCATCGGCCCGGCATGCCGCGACCTGGACACCCTGCGGAAAATGGTGAACGCCGGCATGAACGTGGCGCGCCTCAACTTCTCCCACGGGGACCATGAGTACCACGCCGGCACCATCCGGCTGCTCAAGCAGGTCCGGGAGGAAATGAACGTGCCGCTGGCCATCCTGCTGGACACCAAGGGCCCCGAGGTGCGCCTGCGCGACTTTGAAAACGGGTCCGAGATCCTGGAGGACGGCCAGCAGTTCACGCTGACCACCGAGGAATGCATGGGCACCAAAGCGCGGGCCCAGCAGTCCTTCCAGGGCCTGCCCGCGGCCGTGGCGGCGGGCAACACCATCCTGGTCGACGACGGCAAGATCGTCCTGAAGGTGGAATCCACGACGGAGACGGACGTCGTGTGCCGCGTGGTGCACGGGGGCAAGGTCTCCAACCACAAGGGCGTCAACGTACCCAACGTCCACCTGGACATGCCCGTGCTGGGCGAGCAGGACAAGCTGGACCTGCTGTTCGGCATCGAGCAGGATATCGACCTGGTCGCCGCCTCCTTCATCCGCTGCAGGCGCGACGTGGTGGAGATCCGCAAATTCCTGAACTACAACGGCGCGCACAGCACCAAGATCATCTCCAAGATCGAGAACCGCGAGGGCATCGACAACTTCGAGGAGATCCTCGACGTGTCGGACGGCATCATGGTCGCCCGCGGCGACATGGGCGTCGAGATCGAGTATTCCCGCCTGCCGGGCATCCAGAAGCGGATCATCCGCCAGTGCTACCGCGCCGGCAAGATGGTCATCACCGCCACGCAGATGCTGGAATCCATGATCCAGAACCCGTCGCCGACGCGCGCCGAGATCTCCGACGTCGCCAACGCGGTGTTTGACGGCACCTCCGCTGTCATGCTGTCCGGCGAAACCGCCGCGGGCAGCTACCCGGTCAACGCGGTGGCCGCCATGGCCACCATCGCCGAGCAGGCCGAGGAAGACCTGGCCATCCTGAAACCGGACCAGATGGAGGTCTACAACCATATCACCGACATCACCAACGCGGTCTGCGACGCAGCCTGCTCCGCCGCCCGCGACCTGAACGCCAAGGCCATCATCACCGTATCCAAGTCCGGACAGACGGCCCGCAACATCTCCAAGTTCCGTCCGTCCCAGCCCATCGTGTGCGCCACGCCGGAGATCAAGAGCTATCACCAGCTGGCCCTGTCCTGGGGCGTCTATCCCGTGGTCGCGCGGTACCAGAAGGACTACGACACCCTGATGGTGCACGCCGTCGACTGCGCCAAGCAGATCGACCTGGTGGAGAAGGGCGACGTGGCGGTCATCGTGGCCGGCGTCCCCCTGGGCTTCACCGGCAACACCAACCTGATCAAGATCGAAGTGATCGGCTGACGGCCATGGCGGAAAATGATGTGAGCGGCCGGTACGACCTGCCGCTGATGGCTGCCTATGTGCGCGGCTGCCTGGGGGACGACCCGTCGCCGCTGGTGCGACGTCCCCTGGACGGGCTGACGGACGCGGACTGCGGGGCGCTCCTGGCGCTTGCGCGCGAGCGGGGCCTGGATCTGCACCATTTCAAGCGCTTTGACGAGCTGCCGCGGGTGCGGAAGGTGCTGGGCTTCCTGCAGGCCGTGCGGCCCGAAAGCCTGCTGGACGTGGGCTCCGGCCGCGGCGTGTTCCTGTTCCCGTTCCTGCGCGGTTTCCCGGATGTGCCCGTCACCAGCCTGGACCTGCTCGAGCGGCGGGTGGAGATGCTGCGGGCCGTCCGCCGGGGCGGCATGGACCGGCTGAACGCGCGGCAGGGGGATATCTGCCGCTGGGACATGCCCGACGGGTCCTTCGACGTGGTCACGCTGCTGGAGGTGCTGGAGCACATCCCCGACACGGCGGCGGCTGTCCGCAACGCGTGCCGCCTCGCGCGCCGGTATGTGGTGGTCACCGTGCCCAGCAAGCCGGACAACAACCCGGAGCACATCCACCTGCTGACCAAGCCCCTGCTGACCCGGTACTTCGAGGACGCCGGCATGCGCGGCCTGCGCTTCGACGGCGTGCCCGGCCACCTGTTCATGACCGCGCGAAAGGAACAATCAGCATGATCCCATCCATCCGCAAATATCCGCGGACCCCGCACCTGGAAGGCTCGCGCCTGCAGCCAGGGGACGAGGATCTTTCCCAGGTGCCGTTCAGCGAGATCGCCGGACGGCACATCGTCATTGAAGAGAAGATCGACGGCGCGAACACCGCCGTGTCCTTCGCCCCCGGCGGCGAGCTGCTGCTGCAGAGCCGCGGGCATTACCTGACCGGCGGCTACCGCGAGAAGCACTACCAGCTGTTCAAGCAGTGGGCCACCATCCAGCGGCCGCTCCTGTGGGAGGCGCTCGGCGCGCGGTATATCCTGTACGGCGAATGGATGTACGCCAAGCACACCATCTATTACGACGCGCTGCCGCATTACCTGATGGCTTTCGACCTGTACGACCGGGAGACGGACCGCTTCCTGGACACGCCGGGGCGGTGCGCGCTGACGGCCGGGCTGCCGGTCTGCCATGTGCCGGTGCTGGGGGAGGGCGTGTTCCGGCGGCCGGAGCAGGTGCTCCGCCTGCTGGGCGATTCCCGCTTCATCACCGAAAACCACCTGCTCCGCCTGCGGGAAACGGCGGAGCGCGCCGGCCTGGACGCGGACCTGATCCTGCGCCAGACCGACCCCGCCCGGACGATGGAGGGGCTTTACATCAAGGTGGAGGAGGACGGCGCGGTCACCAGGCGGGTGAAGTTTGTCCGCGCCAGCTTCCTGCAGACGGTGGAGGCTTCCGAAAGCCACTGGCTGGAGCGGCCGATCATCCCGAACGGGCTGTGCCGGCCGGTGGACGCGCTCTTTCAGGAGACGCTCGCGTGAGCGCGCCAGACGATGTGTACCGGGCGCTGCTGGACGCCCTGCCGGGGCCGCCGGACTATTTGTACGACTGGGCGTGGATAGAGGCCCAGCCGGCGCTGGCCCGGCTGATCCGGGCCATGGCGGAGACGCCGCAGGAGCCCGCCTTTCACGGCGAGGGCGACGTCTGG
>CACXEB010000039.1 GCA_902766515.1 uncultured Eubacteriales bacterium | reverse complement strand
TTCCCTTCCGGGTCGTTTTCGATCACCAGCATCACGTGGCCGTCCCGGCGCAGGAAGTCGCCGGGCTGCATGGCGGGATAATCGCCCGCGCCGCGCTTGCCGAAGGTGAAATGGCGCTTCCACCGCGGATCGGACAGGAAGGTCTTGACGCCGTGCATGATCGGCGGCTGGTCCTCCGTATAGCCCTGCTGCATGCATTCCGTGAGGAAGGTGGCGCACGACATGCCGTACCTCGTGCTGATGCGCTCCCCGTAGCTCGCGTACTGGTAGATGTTGGCGAGCTCGATGCGCTGCGCTGTGGTCAGCTCGCGGTATTCGGCAAAGGTGGTCTCTTTGCCGTTGCCGTAGGAGGAAAGGGAGTAGGGGACGCCGCGCAGCGTGCCGTAGGCCACGAAGGGCTGCCAGGCCGTAAAGACGATGCGGAAGCCGCTCGTCTCCGGCATGTAGTTCATGTTGTACAGCAGCAGGACGCCTTCTTCCTCAGGCAGCTCCCACGTGTATTCGTAGATCTGCCGTGCATAGTCCACGACGCGCTGCCGCGCCTCGGAAATCGGCGCGGGGGATTCCGCCTGCGCCGCCGTCAGCGCCAGGCAGGTGATCAGGCAGAGAATGAACGACAGAACGCGCTTTTTCATGAGGCAATCCTCCCTTCGGATGCGATGCCGGTTCGTTAAATGATGCGGATCAGGAGATTCTTCTGCTCGTCCGTATCCAGCTTCAGGATACCGGATTTCTCCAGCTCCTTGAGCAGGTCGGAAAAACGTTTGAAACCGATGTTCTTTTCCTGGAAATCGGGGTAGGCGGCCTGGATATCGGCCTTGAGGATGGAGGGGTTGATGCGCTCGAAGCCGTCGTCCTTGTAGTGGTTGAGCTGCTCCTGGAAGACCTGCTTCCAGTTGGCGGCGTTCAGCTGGGCGCCGGCGCGGCTGGGCGCGTCCTGGTTCAGCGAGACGACCACGTTGAAGTTGTCGGACTTGACGGTGATGACCTTTTCCTCGGTCTCAAGCTTGTGCAGCAGCTTGCCGAAGGTCGTGCAGCCGTAGGATTTTTCGTTGAAGTCGGGCTGCAGGCGCAGCAGCACGCCCTTGAGCTCGCTGGCGAACATGCCGTCCTCGTCGGCCTGTTCCGTCAGGATGGACTCGATGACCTTGCCCAGCGCGCTCAGGTCCTGGGATTCGTCCGCGCTGGCGGTCTTGCGGCGGGTGCGGGCGGAGCGGCTGGTGGACTTGACGGACTCAAGGAACTGGAATTCGTTGCAGGCGTTGATGAAGATGGAACTGGCCACTTCGCTGCGGCTGATCCCCAGGACGAATTTGCCCATGGCCTTCAGCCGCCCGACCAGCGGCGTGTAGTCGCTGTCGCCGGAGACGATGCAGAAGGAATCGATCAGCGGGTTGGTGTAGGCCACCTCGAGGGCGTCTACCACCAGCAGGATGTCGGCGTTGTTTTTCTGGCTGATGCCGTAGCGGATGGACGGCACGACGGTGAACGTGTTGCTGAGCAGCAGCTCCTTCAGGTCCTTGTAGCTGTCCGTATAGCCGTACACCTTGCCCAGCAGGATGTCGCCGCGGATCTTGACCTTTTCGAGGATGCTGTTCAGGGTCGCTACCTTGGCGCCGCAGTTCTCCAGATCGACAAACAGCGCAAAACGTGATGTGCTCAAATGATAACTCCTTTTGATGTTGATATGGGTTGTCCGTGCCCCATGGGGACGTGACGCCTGAATTATACCAAATCCGGGAGGTAATTTCAATGGCTTTTGCGCGCCGAAACCGTCTGGCGGCCCCTTTTTTTCGTTTGTTGCATTCGTGATTTCCCTATGCTATAATAAGCGCCGTCAGCAGCAATGACGGCGGCCGGGGACACTGCCGGCCGCAACCGACGACGGACAGGCGGGGGAACATTTTGAAAGACGAACGGCTATCGCATATCCGCAACTTCTGCATCATCGCGCACATCGACCACGGCAAGTCCACGCTCGCGGACCGTATTCTGGAAAAGACGGGCGTGTTCGAGAAGCGGGAAATGGTCGACCAGATCCTGGATTCCATGGACGTGGAGCGCGAGCGCGGAATCACGGTCAAATCCAAGGCGGTCCGGATGAACTACCGGGCGAAGGACGGGGAGACCTATGAGCTGAACCTGATCGACACGCCCGGCCATGTCGACTTCTCCTACGAGGTCAGCCGCGCGCTGGCCGCCTGCGAGGGGGCGCTGCTGGTCGTGGACGCCACCCAGGGGGTGGAGGCGCAGACGCTGGCGAACGTCTACCTGGCCCTCGAGCATGACCTGGAGACGGTGCCGGTGATCAACAAGATCGACCTGCCGAGCGCCCGCCCGGACGAGGTGCGCGCCGAGATCGAGGAGGAGATCGGCCTGGACGCCGCCGACGCGCCGCTGACCAGCGCCAAGCTGGGCATCGGCATCGACGACGTGCTGGAGGCGGTCGTCACCCGCATCCCGCCGCCCGAAGGGGATGAGAATGCGCCGCTCCGGGCGCTGGTGTTTGACGCGGCGTATGACAACTACCGCGGCGCGATCTGCTTCGTGCGGATCGTGGAGGGCACGGTGCGGCCCGGCATGCGGATGCGGCTGATGCAGACCGGGGCGGAGTTCGACATCGTGGAGACGGGCGTCTTCACGCCGGGCTATACGGCGGTGCCGCAGCTCAGGCCCGGGGACGTGGGCTACATCGCCGCTTCGATCAAGGACGTGGCGGACACGCGGGTGGGCGACACCATCACGGACGCCGCGCGGCCGGCGGCCGAGGCGCTGCCGGGCTACCGGCAGGTGCAGCCCGTGGTCTTCTGCGGCATCTATCCCGCGGACGGCGCGGATTACGAGAACCTGAAGGATGCGCTGGAAAAGCTGCGCATGAACGACGCGTCCCTGCATTTTGAGCCGGAGACCAGCACGGCGCTGGGCTACGGCTTCCGCTGCGGCTTCCTGGGCCTGCTCCACATGGAGATCATCCAGGAGCGGCTAGAGCGCGAGTTTGACCTGGACCTGATCACGACGGTCCCCAACGTGGTGTACGAGGTCGTCAAAACCGACGGTACCGAATTGACGATCGACAACCCGGCCGCCCTGCCGTCCGTGAACGAGATCGCCGAGATGCGGGAGCCTTATGTCCGGGCGACGATCTACACGCCGGAGGAATACGTCGGGCCGCTGATGGACCTGTGCCAGTCCAAGCGGGGCACCTTCATGGACGAGCAGTACGAGGGCAAGCGCGTCCGGCTCCTGTACGAGATCCCGCTGAACGAGGTCATCTACGATTTCTTCGACCAGCTCAAGTCCCGCAGCCGCGGCTATGCCTCCTTCGATTATGAGCTGATCG
This sequence comes from uncultured Eubacteriales bacterium, assembly GCA_902766515.1. The sequence goes on along the minus strand of CACXEB010000039.1, from coordinate 2,255 downwards.
GGTGCCGCAAGTCCGACCTGGTAAAGATGGATATCCTGCTGAACGGAGACATCTGCGACGCCTTCACCATGATCGTGCACCGGGAACGCGCCTACCCGCGCGGCCGGGGCATCTGCGAAAAGCTGAAGGAGGTCATCCCGAGGCAGCAGTTTGAAATCCCCATCCAGGCGGCCATCGGCGGGAAGATCATCGCCCGCGAGACGGTCCGGGCGGTGCGCAAGGACGTGCTGGCCAAGTGCTACGGCGGCGACATCACCCGCAAGAAGAAGCTCCTGGAGAAACAGAAGGAAGGCAAAAAGCGCATGCGCCAGTTCGGCACGGTGCAGCTGACCGGCGAGGCCTTCATGGCCGTGCTGAAGATGGACAGCTGACGCCGGCATCGTATGATCAACAGCCGGCGGACGCCGGTGAGAATAGGGGAGGAGTTCCATATGCAATACGGTCATTTTGACAGCCAGGCGCGGGAGTATGTGATCGACGATCCGCGCACGCCCATGCCCTGGGCCAACTACCTCGGATCGCCGGAGTACGGCGCCATCATCACCCAGAACGCCGGCGGCTACAGCTTTGTCAAGTCCGGCGCGGCCGGGCGCATCCTGCGCTACGTCTTCAACCAGTTCGACGAGCCGGGCCGCTATATCTATATCCGTGACGACAGGACGGGCGACTTCTGGTCCGCCAGCTGGCGGCCGGTGGAAAAGCCGCTGGACGCTTTCAGGACCGTATGCCGCCACGGCACGGCCTATACGGAGATCTTGTCGGAGTACGCGGGCATCGCGACGGACGCGCTGTACTATGTGCCGCTGGGCGCGACGCACGAGGTCTGGTGCCTGAAGGTCCGGAATGCCGGCGCGGAACCGCGCGATCTGTCCATTTTCGGCTACTGCGAGCTGACCACCGAAAGCTACTACGAGCAGGACCTGGTCAATATGCAGTACACGCAGTTCATCACGAGCACGCAGTTCCATAAGGACCACATCCTGCAGCGCATCAACCCCTTCTGCGGCGTGCGGGAGAACGGCGAAAACGGCCGGGAGCGCTTCTTCGGCCTGGTCGGCGCGCCGGTGAGCAGCTATACGGGCCGCCGCGAGCGCTTCCTGGGCGGCCGGCGGTTCAGCGCGCCCGCAGGCGTGGCGGCCGGCCAGCTGGACGACAGCCTGAACTTCAACGGCAATCCCTGCGGCGCCCTCCATGCCCGGATCACGCTGCAGCCGGGCGAGGAGAAGGTGGTCGCTTTCATCCTGGCCCAGAAGGGTGAGACGGAAGCGGAACAGCTGCTCAGGTCGTACGACGCCCCCGCGGAGAAGGTGGCGGCGGAAAAGGCGGCGCTGATCGCATACTGGCACGGCAAGCTGAGCCACCTGCGCGTGCAGACGCCGGATGCCGATTTCAACGAGATGGTCAATACCTGGAACGCCTTCCAGTGCTTTACCACGTTTGTCTGGTCGCGCGCGGCCAGCCTGATTTACTGCGGCCAGCGCAACGGCTACGGCTACCGCGACACCGTCCAGGATATCCAGGGCATCATTCACCTGGACCCGGAGATGGCGAAGGACCGCATCCGCTTCATGCTGAGCGCGCAGGTGCACCACGGCGCAGGCCTGCCGCTGGTCAAATACACCCATAACCCCGGCCATGAGGACAAGCCGGAGGACGAATCCTACGTCAAAGCGACCGGGCATCCGCATTACCGGGCGGACGACGCGCTGTGGCTGTTCCCGACGGTCTACAAGTACATCGCCGAAACGGGCGATACGGCGTTCCTGGACGAGGTGATCCCCTTCTCCGACGAGGGTGAGGGCACCGTGCTGGAGCACCTGAAGCGGGCGATCGACTTCACGATGCACCACCTGGGCCGTCACGGCATGCCCGCCGGCCTGCACGCGGACTGGAACGACTGCCTGCGACTAGGCGCGGACGGCGAGAGCAGCTTTGTCGCGTTCCAGTTCTACATGGCGCTCAGCCTGCTGGACGAAATCATGCCCGACACCCCGGACAACGAGCCGTACCGCGCTTTCCTGCGCAAGACCCGCGAGGACCAGCTGAAGCTGATCAACGAGCACTTCTGGGAGGACGACCGCTTCCGCCGCGGCTATACCGAGGATGGTGCGATCATCGGCTCCAAGCATGATCCGGAAGCCGCCATGTGGCTGAATCCGCAGAGCTGGTGCGTCATCTCCGGCGCGGCGACCCGGGAGCAGGCGGAGGCGGCGCTCAACACCACCTATGACCTGCTCAACACGCCCAACGGCATC
>CACXEB010000038.1 GCA_902766515.1 uncultured Eubacteriales bacterium | reverse complement strand
TATAATACCGGCGGGCGTCATCCAGCCAGTCCCGCTCGAAGTTGACCTGGTCCGCGAACAGCTTGCCATGCAGACTCCCGAACGTGCCAAAGGCGTCGGCGGAGAAGAGGATCCCGGCCGTTTCGTCAAAGGATACCATCACCTCGGGCCAGTGCACCATGGGCGCGGTCAGGAAGCGGAAGGTATGCCTGCCAAAGCTGATCTGCGTGTTCTCTCCGGCCGTTACCGCACGGTCTCCAAGATCGGCGCCAAAGAACTGGGTATACATCTGCTGCGCTTTCCTGGTCATGATGACCCGAGCTTCCGGATACCGGCCGAGGATCATGGAGAGGGTTCCGGCGTGATCGGGCTCCATGTGATGGACGATGACGTTGTCCAGCTTCCTGCCCTGAAGCCCCTGTTCGAGCGCTGCCATAAAGGCTTCGCCCTGCGACCAGTCGACTGTGTCGAGGAGGACCGTCTGCTCGTCCAGCAGGAGGTAGCTGTTATAGCTGACGCCGCGGGGAATCGGATAGACGTTTTCGAACAGGCTGAGCCGGTCGTCATCCTGTCCGAGGAAAAGATAATCATTTTCAAAGGCTTGCAACATGTTCGTACTCTCCTTGATACCATCCTAATATATTGTCTTTGCGCACATAGGCATCGCCGCCGCACGCAAGGATCAGGCTCATTTCGTCGCCCGCCCGGACAGGCAGGCGGTAATCTGTGATGTCCGTATTCAGATATCCCGGGTTTTCAGGATCCAGCGCGCCGGTCGGCACGCGCACGGGACGCCCGTGATGGCTGACGATCGAAAAAACCGGGCCGCGCCGGAGGACGTCCACTGCGCGGTCATGGTAGGGAATCATGACCGGTTCCGGGCCTTCGGCCTGGGGCGTGAGCGCGCGGATATGGGGCAGGCCGTCGGCAGCGATGCACCGGAACATTTCGCTGTCGGCGTTCTCGCGGATGACGCAGTTCAACTGACCGGACCGCTTGACCCCGCAGCCGCCGTCCAGGCAGATGATGCGCCGGTCGCGGAGGATCAGGGGCGACATATCCATCAGCCGGTGCCGGTACAGCACGGCGGGCCAGTGACCGACCGCCAGATAGCGGGAAAACGAAAGCCCTCTGGAAAGAAAGTCGTCGTTTTTCAGGTAGGGATCGTTTGGGGTGCCTTCGAGCTCGTCCATGCGAAGATGGGGGATTCCGCCGTGCACAAACGTCATCGTGGGCGTATCCAGGATGGTTGGCAGCTGTGTCAGGAATTCAAGTTCGGCGGCGAAGTGAGCGCGGAGTTTCCGGAGCGTTCCCGGCCGGTCGATGCCGGCTGTCAGCGGGATATCCATTTCCCGGCACATCTCCTGCAGCAGGCAGCCGCCCCACCAGTCGATCATGTCCGGGGCGCTGTCAAAGAGCAGCCCGTAATGGGCAGGATCATCCGACAGCAGCCGCTGCAGCGTGAAGACATCCATATTCCCCAGCAAGGTGTAGACCGTATGGGTCTTCGTAAGGGCCATCAGGGTGCGGATGACCCCGAGGCTTTGCCGCCCTTTTTCAAGCAGGTCCCCGACGATCACCAGCGCGTCATCGGGTGAAAAAGCCGCCTTGTGCAGCAGGGAACGGAATACGGCGTCATGCCCGTGAATGTCGGATACCATCAGGATGCGCTGCCCCGGAAGAAAGCGCGTACGGATCACGCGCGTCTGGCGGCAGGCGTCTGGATTGATCATCGGGCGATCATTTCATCCCGTTTGGGTCCGTTGCTCAGGTAACGGAAGGGGACGCCGACCTCCTTTTCGAGCCGCTCAACATACTGACGGCACGCTTCCGGAAGATCCTCGTAGTGACGGATCCCGCGGATATCCGTTTTCCAGCCAGGCAGGCGCTCGTAGACGGCCTCTGCCCGGTCCAATAGCGGCGTCACGGGGAAGTCGCGCGTGATCTCGCCGTTGATCCTGTATCCGGTGCAGATCTGGATTTCATCAAGATAGGAAAGCACGTCCAGGTTGGTCAGCGCGCAGGCGTCGGCATCCTGGATCTGGCAGCCGTACCGCGTGGCGACGCAGTCAAACCAACCGACGCGGCGCGGCCGGCCGGTCTTCGCGCCGTATTCGCCCGCGTCCCCGCCGCGGCGGCGCAGCTCTTCGGCTTCCTGTCCGAACAGCTCAGTCACGAAGGGGCCGGCGCCGACACAGGAGGAGTAAGCCTTGGTGACGGCCACGATATGATCAATTGCGCGCAGGGGAATGCCGGAACCGACCGGCGCGTAACCCGCCAGGGGCGAGGAAGAGGTCGTAAACGGGAAGATCCCGTGGTCCGGGTCGCGCAGGGTGCCCAGCTGGCCCTCGAGGAGGATGCGCTTGCCGGCCTTTGCCGCTTCGCGAAGGTACCGCGCCGTATCCGTGACCATGGGCCTGATCTGCTGGCCGAGCGCGTAATAGCGTTCGGTCAGTTCGTCCGCGTCCAGCAGCGGTTTGTGATACAGCGCGTCAAACAGGACGTTTTTCTGCGTGACGGCGTTCAGCAGGCGCTGATGCAGCAGGTCGCGGTCAAACAGCTGGCAGACCTGCAGGCCGATCTTGGCGTATTTATCCGCATAAAAAGGCGCGATCCCGGAATGCGTGGAGCCGAAGGAAGCCTTGCCGAGCCGCTCTTCCTCAAAGCAGTCCTGGTCGATATGGTAGCTCATCAGCACCTGGGCGCGGTCGGAGATCAGCAGCTGCGGCACAAAGCCGAGGCGTTCGCTGACGCTGTTGAGTTCCCCGAGCATTTCCGGGATATCCAGCGCGACGCCGTTGCCCAGCACGTTGACGATGTGCGGATGCAGGACGCCGCTGGGCAGCAGATGAAGGGCGAATTTCCCCTGGTTGGAAATGATGGTGTGACCGGCGTTCGCGCCACCCTGGAAGCGAACGACGATATCGCTGTTTTCCGCCAGCAGGTCGGTGATCTTGCCCTTGCCTTCGTCTCCCCAGTTAGCGCCGATGATCGCCTGTACCATGTCGGTTGATCCTCCTAATCGGTTTATTCAAAGGCCCGCACCATGCGGTCGACCGCACGGCGGGTGTTTTCTTCGGTGTTGAAAGCGGTCAGGCGGAAATATCCCTCCCCGGCGGCGCCAAAGCCGGCGCCCGGGGTGCCCACGACCTGGGCCCGCCTGAGCAGCGTGTCAAAGAAAGTCCAGGAATCCATGCTTTCCGGCGTCTTCAGCCATACATAGGGGGAATTGACGCCGCCGTAGCAGGTCATTCCCGCCGCGGTCAGGCCTTCCCGGATGATGCGCGCGTTGTTCAGGTAGCCGTTGACCAGACCCTGGGTTTCCCGCAGGCCAATATCGTCCAGGCTGGCGGCCGCCGCGCGCTGCACGGGGTAGGATACGCCGTTGGAACGGCTTTCCGAACGGCGCCGCCACAGGTCATTCAGGCGCACGGTCCTGCCGTCCGCCTGCGCGGTAAGTTCCTTCGGGATGACCGTATAAGCGCAGCGAACGCCGGTAAAGCCCGCGTTCTTGGAGAAGGAACAGCACTCGATGGCGCATTCCCGCGCTCCCGGAATCTCAAAGATGCTGTGAGGGACATTCGCCTCGGTGATATAAGCCTTGTAGGCAGCGTCAAAGACGATCAGCACGCCGCGGGCCCTGGCCCAGTCGACGATGCCGGCCAGCTGGTCATAGGTCAGGGCCGTGCCGGTCGGGTTGTTCGGGCTGCAAAGGTACAATACATCCGGCGCATCCTCCGGCAGGGCAGGAACAAAACCGTTTTCCGCCGTGCAGGGCAGCGTCTGCAGCCGCTCGTATCCACCCGCGCACTGCCGGCCCAGGCGGCCGGCCATCGCGTTGGAATCCACATAGACCGGGTAGACCGGATCCGTCACCGCAACCCGGGCGTCAGGCGCGAGCAGTTCCTGGATGTTGCCGGTGTCCGATTTCGCGCCGTCGGAAACGAATACCTCATCCCGGCCGACGGTCACTCCGCGCGCGGCGTATTCCTGCCGGATGATCGCGTCCAGCAGGAAGTCATAGCCCTCATAAGGAGGATAGCCGTGGAAGCCCTCGGGCGTGCCCATGGCCAGCGCCGCGTCTGCGAAGGCCTGCGCGATGTGCGGCGTCAGCGGCCGGGTGACATCGCCGATGCCCAGGCGGATGATTTCCTTCTCCGGGTGTTCTTTGGCGTATGCGGAGACTTTCGCGGCGATCTCCGCGAAGAGATAGGCTTTGTTCATGCCGGCCAGGTCTGCGTTGATGCGCATCGTCTTCCTCCTTGTTCAGGGCGGCGTTTACCGCAGGATGTTTATTCTTCCCAGATCCCGTCAAATACGAAAGCGGCGTCGCCGCTCATATACACATGGTTGTCCGCAGCGTTCCACTGCAGGCTCAGGTTGCCGCCGGCCAGCTTCATCTGGACGGAGCGGTCGCAGCTGCCGGTCAGGACACCCGCTACCAGCGCGGCGCACGCGCCGGTGCCGCAGGCCAGGGTTTCGCCGGCGCCGCGTTCCCAGACGCGCATCTGCAGCACATCGCGCTTGATCACGCGGACGAACTCGACGTTGGTGCGGCGGGGGAAAAGCGGGTGATGCTCGATCATGGGCCCGAGGACCGGCAGGTCGATGACCTCCGGATCGCGCACGAAGATGACCGTGTGCGGATTGCCCATATTGACACAGGTCACAAACAGGGTCTGTCCCATCATCTGCAGGCGGTGCTTGAGCACCATCTCGCCGGGCAGATCGACGGGGATGCGGCGGGGCGAAAGCTCAGGGGAACCCATGTCGACCCGGACAAAGGTCACCTGGTCATCCTCGGCCGTCAGCCACAGCTCACGGATCCCGCCCCGCGTCAACACGGACAGTTCCGTTTTGTCGGTCATGCCGCGCTCATACATATACTTGCCAATGCAGCGAAGCGCGTTGCCGCACATCTCCGATTCCGAACCGTCGGAATTGAAGATCCGCATCCCGACGTCTGCGCCGTCCGCGGGCTCCAGCAGCACGAGGCCGTCTGCGCCGACGCCGTAATGGTTGCGGCACATCTGGATCGCGAGCCGCGAAGGATCCGGCACATCTTCCTCAAAACAGTTCACCAGAATGAAGTCGTTGCCGATGCCCTGCATCTTCGTAAAGCGCATATCGTCCCTCCTGATCTCACATGCGTTCCGGCGACTCAATGCCGATCAGATACAAACCGGTGCGGATGACGTTGCGGACAGCCTGCGTCAGCATCAGGCGCGCCTGTGTTCCGGCAGGATCGTCTTCGTCCAGCACGCGGTGCTCATAATAGAATTTGTTGTAAGCTTTTGCCAGGTCCGTGACCGCGCGGGTGACCATCGACGGCTCGTATTTATCGGCCGCGTCCTGGACCGCGTCCGGGAACCGGGAAAGCAGGAGCAGCAGCTGCTGCGCTTCATCGTTGTCCAGCGCGGCATAATCCGGCTGAATGCCGGCCAGGTCGGGCGCCTTCCGCAGCACGGACCCGCAGCGCGCGCAGGTATACTGGACATAGGGCCCCGTCTCACCGTCAAAGTTGAGCGCGCGGTCCCACCAGAAATCGATATCTTTGATGCGGTTGTTCTGCAGCGTCGCGTATACCACGGCGCCGACGCCCACCTGACGGGCGACTTCCTGCTTGTTGTCAAGGCCCGGGGATTTCTCGTTGATGATCTGGAGCGCCTTTTCCTGCGCGCGTGTCAGCAGGTCGTCCAGCAAGATCATCACGCCCTTGCGCGTGGACAGCGCCTGCCCCTCAAAGGAGACCATGCCGAAGGACACATGCTTGCACTGATCCCTGGCCCAGTCGTAGCCCATCAGCTCCAGCACCTTGAACAGCTGGCGGAAGTGCAGGTCCTGCTGGTATGCGACGATATACAGGCTGAGGTCGAAGTGGTAGGTCTCCTTGCGGTACAGGGCGGCCGCCAGGTCGCGGGTATGGTACAGTGTCGCACCGTCTGACTTGAGGATCAGGCAGGGCGGCATATGGTATTCTTCCAGGTCGACGATTTTGGCGCCGTCGGAGTCCTTCAGGAGCCCTTTCTCCTCAAGTTCCTCAACGACGCGGCCCGTCTTGTCGGCGTAAAAGCTCTCGCCGGCATAGCTGTCAAACTTCACGCCCAGGATGTCGTATACGCGCATGGCGTCCTTCAGCGTGACGTCCTTGAACCAGTGGAAAATCTCAAGGGCTTCGGGATCGCCTTCCTCAATCTTTTTGAACCAGGCCCTGCCTTCATCCTCGAGGGCGGGATCAGCCGCGGCTTCCTGGTTGAAGCGCACGTACAGCCTGGTCATTTCATCCACGCCGTCGCGCTCCACGGTTTCCCGGTCGCCCCAGTGCTTGTAGGCGGCGATCATCTTGCCGAACTGCGTGCCCCAGTCGCCCAGGTGGTTGATGGACACCGTCTTCCAGCCCAGGAAGTCATAGATCCGCTTCAGGCTGTTGCCGATGACCGTCGTCGAGAGGTGGCCGATATGGAACCGCTTGGCGATATTGATCGAGGAGTAGTCCATGCAGACCGTTTTGCCCGCGCCGGTTTCCGAAGCGCCCCAGCGATCCCCGGCCGCAAGCACATGCTCCAGGGTCTGGCGGGCAAAGTTGTTCCTGTTCAGGAAGAAATTCAGGTAGCCGTTGACCGCTTTGGCCTCGGCGATCTCCGGGGCCGCATAGTGCTGCGCCAGCGTGGCAGCGATCTGGGGCGGCCCCATGCGAAGGGCTTTGGACAGGCGGAAGCAGGGGAAGGCGTAATCGCCCATGGCTTTATCCGGCGGCACCTCTAAAAATCCGTACAGGTCTTCCGGCAATCCCTGTGCGTCAGGCCAGCATGACCTGAGCGTGCTGATCAGGGTATCCGCGATCTCGCGTCTTGAATCCATGGCTGCGCTCCTTTCCCGCCGCTCGGCGGCTGGTCGCTCCTTCCGAAAAAGAAGGAATACCGCCACATCTTACCATAAATGCGTATTTGTTGCAATGAGGCAGGCATGAAATGTGAAAAAAAATTGCGGGGATGAGCGGGTTCACCAGGCTGATCAGGCACTTGACGCGATCGGAATGAAGAGTATAATGCAGGTGAATTGATCAGAAGAAACCGGGTACCCTACAAATCCGCCAAGCAGAGATGAAATGAGAAGGAGATGATCTGATGCTGCCGTTTACCCGCGAGCAGGCGATGGCGCTGCTGAAAAAGTATAACAGGGAACCGTTCCACATCCGGCACGCGCTGACAGTGGAAACGGTCATGAAGCAGTTTGCGCTCAAAGCGGGGGAAGATCCATCGCTTTGGGGCATGGTCGGACTGCTGCACGACGTCGATTTTGAACAGTATCCTGACAGGCATTGCCTGGAGGCGCCTGCCATGCTGCGTGAGATCGGCGCGCCGGAGGACTTCATCCATTCCGTGTGCAGCCACGGCTACGGCACCTGCGTGGATATTGCGCCGGAAAGCCTGATGGAGAAAACCCTCTTTGCCGTGGACGAGCTGACCGGCCTGATCGGCGCGGCAGCGCTGATGCGGCCTTCCAGATCCACGCAGGACATGGACGTCAAATCCCTGAAAAAGAAATTCAAGGACAAGCGTTTCGCCGCCGGCTGTTCACGCGACGTGATCCAGCAGGGCGCCGACATGCTGGGCATTCCGCTGGATCGGCTGCTGGAGGACACGCTGGACGCTTACCGTGCCTGCGAAGGAGAGATCAATGCCGCCTGCGCGGCAGAAAATGTATAGGACCAATAAAAGAACCGCCGGTCTGATCGGCGGTTCCTTTTATGGTGGTGCTTTGGCGCTGGTTATGCCGTCGCTTCCGCTTTGGTGTACGCCAGCAGGCCGCCGGCGCGGAGCATTTTGCGCTGCCGGTCCGTCAGCTGGGCGACAAGCGGGATGCGGTCGCCGGTCGTCAGGTCCTGCAGGACCACCTGGCCGTCCGCGAGCGCCCGGTCGAGATCGTCCAGCAGCAGCTCGTCACCCTGCTTCAGTTTGTCATAATCCGCCGGGTTCCGGAAAGTGAGCGGCAGGATGCCGGCGTTGATCAGGTTGGCGATATGGATCCGGGCAAAGCTCTTGACGATGACGGCGCGCACACCGAGATACAGCGGTACCAGCGCAGCATGTTCACGGGAGGAGCCCTGTCCGTAGTTCTCTCCGCCGACGATGATGCTCTCACCGGCCTGCTTCGCCCTCGTGGAGAAGCTTTCGTCCACGACGCTGAAGCAGAACTGGGACAGGAAGGGGATATTGGACCGGTAGGGAAGGATCTTCGCGCCGGCGGGCATGATGTGGTCCGTCGTGATGTTGTCCTCCACCTTCAGCGTGAGGCGCGCGCGGATCTGGCCGGTCACCGGTTTCCCGGCGGGGAATTCCTTGATGTTCGGGCCGCGGAGGATCTGGGCGTCCTTGGCCTGCTCCACCGGAAGCGGCGCCAGCACGGCGCTGTCGTCCACCTTGAATTTCTCCGGCATATGGATGACCGGCGCGTCGCCCAGCGTGCGCGGATCGGTGATGCGGCCGGTCAGCGCGGAGGCAACCGCCGTTTCAGGCGATACGAGGTAGACCTGCCCGTCCTTGGTGCCGCTGCGGCCGAGAAAGTTGCGGTTGAAGGTCCGCAGGGAAACGCCGCCGGAATTGGGGGAGAAACCCATGCCGATGCAGGGTCCGCAGGCGCATTCAAGCAGCCTCGCGCCGCTGAGCAGAATGTCATTCAGAACGCCCATGTCGGACAGCATGGTCAGTACCTGGCGGGAGCCGGGGGAGATCGACAGGCTGACGCCGGGATCGATCTGCCGGCCCTTGAGCAGCGCCGCCACCGTCAGGAGGTCCTGCAGGGAGGAGTTGGTGCAGGAACCGATGCACACCTGGTCCACTTTGACGTCTTTGAGGTCGGCGACCCTGACGACGTTGTCCGGGCTGTGGGGACAGGCGATCAGCGGCTCGAGGGTGTCCAGGTCAATGTCGATGATCCGGTCATAGACCGCGTCCGGATCGCTGGCCAGGGGCCGGTAATCCTGCTCACGGCCCTGCGCGGCCAGGAATGCGCGCGTCACTTCATCGGAGGGGAAGATCGACGTGGTCGCGCCCAGCTCGGTCCCCATGTTGGTGATGGTTGCGCGCTGCGGGACGCTGAGCGAGGCGATTCCCTCGCCGCCCCATTCGATGATGGCGCCCACGCCGCCCTTGACGGACAGAATGCGCAAAAGCTCCAGGCTGATGTCCTTCGCGGTGACAAACGGCTGCAGTCTGCCGGTCAGCCGCACAAGATACATCTTAGGCATGGCGATATAGTAAGCGCCCCCGCCCATGGCGACGGCCACGTCCATGCCGCCCGCGCCGAAGGCCAGCATGCCCAGGCCGCCGCCGGTGGGCGTGTGGCTGTCGGAACCGATCAGCGTTTTGCCGGGAATCCC
>CACXEB010000037.1 GCA_902766515.1 uncultured Eubacteriales bacterium | reverse complement strand
GCGTTCCAGACGATATAGACGATGAGCACGAACAGGTTGGCCCAGTATTCGGACCCGCTGTTGATCCAGTTGACCCAGTTGCCGCCGAACAGGCGGATGATATCATTGACGATGCCGTAGCTGCTGATGAGCGGCCGGCGGGTGCCGACGTTGCCGATCACGTTGAACATGGCGGCGAACACCATGCCGATGGCGATGGAGTTGGTGACGTAGGGGAGGAAAAAGATGGTCTGCAGCGCCTTCTGCAGCGGCTTGATCGCGTGCAGGGCGACCGCGATCAGCAGGGCGAGCACCGTGGATACCGGTACCGTGATCACGCAGAGCAGCATGGTCGTCGTGAGCGCGGACTGGAAATCCGCATTCTGCGCCACCCGCGTGAAATTGCCCAGGCCGAAGCGGAAGGAGGTATCGCCGCCGATCTTTGCCAGGCCGCTGTAGTCTTCCAGAAAGGCCATCGCCACGGTGTTGATGATGGGCCAGACGGTGAACACCAGCAGCAGGAGGATACAGGGAGCCAGGTACAGCCAGGCTTTCCATTGCTGTTTGCTGTCAACCATGCTTCATCACCTCAAATCGGATGCGCTCCTCCGTGTCCTTGTTGAACAGGAAGATTTTATGGGGCTTGATCCAGTAGCGGATGATGTCGTTTTTCATCGGCACAGCCTCGTCCGCGCTCTTGATGGCGCGCACCAGGGGGTTCAGCGATGCCGGGTGCTTGGAGACGAAGCTGACCGCGTGCCCCATCACCTCAACGACGGTTTCGTGGCAGACCATCGGCCCCTCCTCGTCCGGGATGAAGCCCTCCGGCCGCACGCCGATGGTCAGCGGCTGGTCCGGCACGTCGGCCTTCAGGACGGGATCGTCGCCGATATAGATGACGCCGCCTTCGGCGCGGCCGGAGAAGACGTTGATGGGCGGCGTGCCCAGGAACCTGGAGACGAAGAGGTTGGCCGGGTCGTCATAGACTTCCTGCGGTGCGCCGATCTGCTGGACGACGCCCGACTTCATGACGACGATGAGGTCGGAGATGCTCATCGCTTCCTCCTGGTCATGGGTCACGAAGATGGTGGTAATCCCGGTTTCCTTCTGGATGCGGCGGATCTCCTCGCGCGTCTGCAGGCGCAGGCGGGCGTCCAGGTTGCTGAGCGGCTCGTCCAGCAGCAGCACCCGCGGCATCTTGACCAGGGCGCGGGCGATGGCGACGCGCTGCTGCTGGCCGCCGGACAGCTCGCTGGGCTTGCGGTCCATCAGCTGCTCGATCTGGACCAGCTTGGCGGCCTGGTAGGCCCGCTCCTGCATCTGATCCTTGCTCAGGCGGTCGGCGCCCTTAAGGTTCTCAAGCGGGAACATGATGTTCTGCTTGACCGTCATGTGGGGATACAGTGCGTAGTTCTGGAAGACGAGGCCGATCCCCCTGTTTTCGGTGGACAGCTCCGTCACGTCGTCGTCCCCGAAGAAGATCTTGCCGCTGGTGGGCTTGAGCAGGCCGCTGATCATGTAAAGGGTCGTGCTCTTTCCGCAGCCGGACGGCCCGAGCAGGCCGATCAGCTTTCCGTCCGGGATTTCAAAATTGAAACGGTTGACGGCGACGACTTCTTCGGGCGACTTCTTGTTCTTGCTGGGAAAGATCTTGGTCAGGTTTTCAAGGACGACTTTCATAAGCGCACAACCTCCTTGGACGGTCAGTAGGGCTCACGTTGGGCTTGCTCTGCGGCGATGCGTTCTTTGTATGCGATCATGGCCTCCGGCGTGTCGAAGATCATCTGGCTCAGGTAATCCACGACGACGGTGTTGGCCAGGAGATCATGGATCATGGCGTTGGTTCGCGTCACGCACATGACGACGATTTCCACGATGAGGATCAGGAACAGGATGACCGGCGCGATGACGCCGATGGTGCCCCAGAAGATCATCAGCAGGATCAGGACGGGGATCATGATTTCGATGGTATACTTGCCCAGTAGCGCGCGGATCAGCAGGCTGACGGTATTGACGCGCACGCCGTCCGTCCGCATGACGGCCAGGCCGAAGATCTTTTTGCCCAGCGTCCGCCCGTCCCTGAGCCACAGCGGGACCACGAACTCCGACAGCAGGCAGGCGGCCAGGATGCTCAGGCTGACGATCAGCTGCGACAGCGTCTGGATCATCTGGTACGCCTGCATGGCGTCGGCGTCCTTCCGGAGCGTGTCATAGGCTTCGGTCAGCCGCGCGCGGTCGCTTTCGGTCATCGCTTCGTACTCGGCGTAGGACAGGTCAAAGGAGACCTGGTACGCTTCGCTGACGCGGTCATAGGCGGCCTTGAACCGCTGGTTGTAACCGTCATAGCCGGTCACCCAGGACAGCACCAGGGCAAACAGGGCGGCGGCGATGGCCATCAGGATGAAGTCGAACAGAAAAGCGGAGATGCGCTTCCACAGGCTTGCTTTCTGCAAATCGGTCACTGTGGGCGCACCTCCTCTCAGACGTCGCATCAGGTATCGCGGAAACGGAATGTCATCAGGGCCATTATACATAAAAACGCCCGTAAAGTCCACTATATTACAAAGATTTAAAATATTGAGGCTCTGCCGGATATCCGTTTGGCCGGCGTGTTTAGGAGGCCGGCTGCGCCGCGCGGTTGACAGGGGCCGGCCGTTGGTATATGATGAGGGCCTTGTGAAGGAGGCATTACGCGGATGAATACCAGGATTCTTGAACCCACCGCGCAGGCGCTGGAGGAGGCCGGGACGGTACTCCGGGCGGGCGGACTGGTGGCGTTTCCCACGGAAACCGTGTACGGCCTGGGCGCGGACGCGCTGAACGCCCGGGCGGTGCTGGACATATTCGCGGCAAAGAACCGGCCTGCGGACAACCCGCTGATCGTGCATATCTGGGAGATGGCCCAGCTGGAGCCGCTCTGCGAGCCGACCCGGATGGCCCGGCGCCTGATGGAGGCGTTCTGGCCCGGTCCGCTGACGGTCCTGTGCCGCAAAAAGCCGGCCGTGCCGGATGAGGTGACCGCGGGCCTTCCGACCGTCGGCATGCGGATGCCGAGCCATCCGGTGGCCCGGGCGATGCTGCGGGCGGCGCGGGTCCCCGTCGCAGCGCCGAGCGCCAACCTGTCCACCCGGCCGAGCCCGACGACGGCGCAGCACGTGTATGAGGACATGAACGGCCGCATCCCGCTGATCATCGACGGCGGTCCGTGTGAATACGGGGTGGAGTCGACGGTGCTGGACGCTTCCGGGGATGTGCCGGTGATCCTGCGCCCCGGCGCCGTGACACGGGAGATGGTCCGGTCCCTGGTCGGGGCCTGCGAGGTGGCCGACAGCGTCATGCGCCCGCTGCAGGAGGGCGAGGCGGCCCCCTCGCCGGGGATGAAGCACAGGCACTACGCCCCGAAAGGCCGGCTGACGATCTACCGGGGGACAGCGGACGCGGTGGCGGAGGCCATCCGCAGTGCTTACAGCCGGGAGGACAACGCGGTGGTGCTGGCGGTGACGCCGCACATGGACCGCTTCGCCGGCATGCGGGTGATGGACATGGGGGCGACGCTGCTGGATGCTGCGCACAACCTGTTTTCCTGCCTGCGCGAGGCGGACCGCCTGGGGTATGACCGGCTGTTCGCCGAGGCGGTGAGCGAGGAAGCCGTGGGCCTGGCCGTGATGAACCGCATGGCCCGGGCGGCGGCCTTCGATGTGGTCGATGTTTGAAAAAAATTCAATTTCCTCTTGCATATTTATGACAAAACGGTTACAATAAGATGAAAATTTGCGGAACTGTGCCCTGAGCTCGCTCACGGCATGCCCTGAGATGGAGAGATGTACGCATGAAGTCAGTAGTCACGGCAATGGATTTTGGAACCAGCAAGCTGGTCGCGCTGGTGGCGGAGGCAAACGGCCACGAGCGCTGCGATATTATCGGTGCCGGTACAGAGCTGTATGACGGATATCTGGACGGGCAGTGGAATGCGCCGTCCGAGCTGAATAATGCCATCAACAATGCGATCCATGAGGCGGAGGAGCAGGCAAAGATCCGCATCCGCGACATCAATATCGGCGTTCCGGGCGATTTCTGCACCGTCCGCGCGGTGGAGGCCAAGGTGGACCTGCAGGGCGCGGATCCGCACGTCACGATCCGGGACATCGACGAGCTGTTCGAACGCGCCACGCAGGCGCTGGGGGAAGTGCGGGGCCAGATCATCCACCGCAGCCCGGCCTGGTTCATGGTCGACGACGGGGAAAAGACCCTCGAGCCGATGAACGCGCGGGGATATGAGCTCCGGGCGATGATCTCGTTTGTGATCGCCGACCAGTTCTTTATCGACGACGTGCGCGCGCGGTTCAAGAAGCTGGACATCAACGTGACCGGCTGCTTCTCCACCCCCACGGGCCAGGCGATGCTGTTTATCCCGGACGCGGAACGCGACCGCACGGCGGTGCTGATCGATATCGGCTACCTGACGACGGAAGTGATGACGGTGGAGGGCGACGCGCTGACCTTCCTCAAGACCATCCCCATGGGCGGCGGCAATATCACGGCCGACCTGGCCTATGGCCTGGACATCAACATGAACGCGGCGGAAACCATCAAGCGCGCGTATGTATACGGACTTTCTGCGGGACAGACCAGCTTCGATACCACGGACAAGAACGGCACGTCCATCACCGTGGAGCGCGAGAAGGTCGAAATGATCCTTGAAGCCCGGACGGAGGAAATCTGCGAGGCGATCGCGGACGCCATCCGTGAAAGCGGCGTCAAGCTCAGCAACTGGTCCAACATCTACCTGACCGGCGGCGGGCTCGCCATCAACCGGGGCGGCAAGGATTACCTATCCGCCAAGCTGGAGCGTCCGGTCCGGGAGCTGCCGCGCAGGGCGGTCAAGCTGTCCAGCCCCGCTTATTCCAGTTCGCTGGGGCTGCTGGACCTGGTGGTGGACACCGTAGCGGGCAACCGCTCCGCCACAGGCGGCCTGTCCGGATTCTTCCGCAACCTGTTCGGCGGCTGACAGCGCCAAATCAGCGGTTCCCAAACATTTTCAGGGAGGTATTAGCATGCCATTCGAAGTCAAACTTGACCAGTCATCATTCGCATCGATCAAGGTGGTCGGATGCGGCGGGGGCGGCACCAACGCCGTCAACCGGATGGTTGAGGCAAACCTGCGCGGGGTGGACTTTGTCGCGGTCAATACGGACCGCCAGGCCCTGGCCCTGTCCAAAGCGCAGACCAAGATCCAGATCGGCGAGAAGCTGACCAAGGGTCTGGGCGCTGGCGCCATCCCTGATATCGGCCGGCGGGCGGCGGAGGAAAGCCGCGAGGAGATCGCGCAGAACCTGAAGGGCGCGGACCTGGTGTTTGTCACCGCCGGTATGGGCGGCGGCACCGGCACCGGCGCGGCCCCGGTGGTCGCGGAAATCGCCCGGGAGCTCAACTGCCTGACGATCGCCGTCGTGACCAAGCCCTTCACCTTCGAAGGCAAGCAGCGAATGAAGAACGCCGACATGGGCATCAACGAGCTCAAGCAGACCGTGGATACGCTGGTGGTCATCCCCAACGACCGGCTGCTGCAGGTCGTCAGCAAGGGCACTTCCATGCTGGACGCCTTCCGGATCGCGGACGACGTGCTGCGCCAGGGCATCCAGGGCATTTCCGACCTGATCGCTGTTCCCGCGCTCATCAACCTGGACTTTGCCGACGTCAAGACCATCATGGAATCCGGCGGCATGGCCCACATGGGTATC
>CACXEB010000036.1 GCA_902766515.1 uncultured Eubacteriales bacterium | reverse complement strand
TCCCATCCCATCGCCCGGCTTTCAGCCGGGTTTCGGCCTGCGGCCTCATCCGCCGGGTGAACCGGCGGACTCAGGGATTCCGTGCCGCAGAGGACAGCTTGGTACGCCGCTGGGCTGAGAAGGTGGACGGCTGGGGAAAACGACGACGGTTCGGCCTGCGGCCTCCCGCCGGATAAATCGGCGGACGCTGGGATTCTGTGCTGCAGTTACCCCATCGTTCCTCTCTCTTCTGATCTTTTCCCTGCTTCGCGTTACCCGTGAACAGTGACATGTCAGCGGTTCCTCGTCTCAGGCTTGACTTGCAGTCAAAAGCCCGTTACAATGGCAGCAGGTTTAACGCAAGACGGACGGCGCCGCCGTCCCCCGAAAGGAGCATGCACCCATGCCTGAACGTACGAAAGATACTTTGGATGCCGCCCGCTATACCGCCCCGCTGCCGCTGAAGGATGTCCGGATCCGCGATCCCTTCTGGGCGCAGTACCAGCGCAAGGTGCTCGACCAGGTCATTCCCTACCAGTGGGAAGCGCTGAACGACCGGGTCCCCGGCGCGGACAAGAGCGGCTGCATCGCCAACTTTGAAATCGCCGCCGGCCGGCGGGAGGGGACGCATTACGGCTGGGTCTTCCAGGACAGCGACCTCGCCAAGTGGCTGGAAGCCGTGGCCTATGCCCTGACCCTCCGCCCGGATCCCGCGCTGGAGCGGACGGCGGACGAGGCGATCGACCTCGTCTGCGCGGCCCAGCAGCCGGACGGCTACCTGAATACCTACTACATCATCAACGGGCTGGACAAACGCTTTACCAACCTGCGGGACAACCATGAGCTGTACTGCTTCGGCCACATGACCGAGGCTGCCGTCGCCTACTACGAAGCGACCGGCAAGGACGCGCTTCTGCAGGCCATGATCCGGTATGCCGCCTGCATCGACCGCCTGATCGGGCCGGAGGAGGGCAAAATGCACGGCTACCCCGGCCACGAGGTGGCCGAGATGGCGCTCATCCGCCTGTACGCCGTCACCCATGATCCCATGCACCTGAAGCTCGCGAAGTATTTTATCGACCAGCGCGGCCAGAGCCCGCTGTATTTCGACGAGGAGGGCCGGAAGAACGGCAACCATTTCTACTGGGAGCACAGCCACTACCGCTACCAGTACTACCAGGCGGGCCTGCCCGTGCGCAGGCAACGCGAAGCGGACGGTCACGCCGTGCGGGCCGCGTACCTGATGAGCGGCATCGCGGACGTCGCCCGGACGACCGGGGACGACGGGCTGTACGAAACCGCCCGGGTCCTGTGGGACAACATGACCCACCGCCGGATGTACGTCACCGGCGCGATCGGCTCCAGCCACGTGGGTGAGGCGTTCACCTTTAATTACGACCTGCCGAACGACACGGTGTACGGCGAAACCTGCGCCGCCATCGGCCTGGTCTTCTTCGCCCGCCGCATGCTGGAGATCCGGCCGCGCGCCGAGTACGCGGACGTACTGGAGCGCGCGCTGTACAACGGTGTCATCAGCGGCATCGCCCTGGACGGCACCCGATTCTTCTATGTCAATCCGCTCGAGGTGCTGCCGCAGGCCTGCGAAAAGGACGAGGACAAGCGCCACGTCAAGCCCGTCCGCCAGCCCTGGTTCGGCTGCGCCTGCTGCCCGCCCAACATCGCGCGCCTGCTGGCGTCGATCGGCCAGTACGCCGCGACCGCGCGGGAGGACGCCGTCTATATCCATCTCTATGCCGGCGCGGACCTGAACGTCCGGCTGAACGGTGAGCCGCTGGCGCTGAAGATCGAGTCCAAACTGCCCTGGCAGGGCAGCGTCCGCCTGCGCGTGGCGTCCGGCGGCGCAAACGGCCGGATCGCGCTCAGGGTCCCCGGCTGGTGCGCGCGCTATACGCTGGAGATCAACGGCCGGCCCGCCGAAGCGGCCTTAGAAGAGGGATACCTGCTGCTGGACCGCTGCTGGCAGGCGGGAGACGAGGTGTCGCTCGACCTGGAGATGCCCGTCACCCGCATCGCAGCCAACCCGCGCGTCCGCGAGGACATCGGCAAGGTCGCCGTGACCCGCGGCCCGCTGGTCTATTGCCTGGAAGAAGCCGACAACGGCCCCGGCCTGCACCTGGTCCGGCTCCCGCGGGCGGCGGCCTTCCGGGTGGAGCACCGGGACGACCTGCTGGACGGCGTCGATCTCCTGAAGGTCCGGGGACAGCGCCTGCAGGACACCTGGTCCGAGGACGTGCTCTACGCGCCGGCAGAGGCCCTGCCGGAAGCGCCCGCGGACCTGACCTTCATCCCCTACTACGCCTGGGCCAACCGCGGCGCGGGCGAAATGTGCGTCTGGGTCCGGGAATCATAATCACGACGGCCACCGGTCAAAGGGACAGGCAGGCGCGCGGTAGGCCGCGCGCAGCTCCACGAGGCAGCCGCAGCCCATGCACGTGCCCCTGTCCAGGTGTTCACAGGCCTTACAGCAGCGCAGGCGCTCATCCACGAGCGCCTGCGCTGCGCGTTGCCGGGCGGGGATTGCCCGCACCAGCGACGCCACGTATTTTTCATAATCCGCCGGCATGGACTCCCTGAGCAGGCAGCGCCGGCACAGGGTGTCAGCCATCGAGGCGCACCGCCAGGTGCACGACGCTGACCGGCGGCAGCGTTACCCGGAGGCCCGCGTCCGTCAGCTCGAAAGCGTCAAACGGCACGTCATGCACCTGCTCGGGCCGGTCGAAGGTGTTGTGCGCATCCATCGCGCCGGTCAGGCACTCACCGGCGGCGGACGCCGCCCGGTGCCCGCTCAGGCCGATGTCCAGGGTACGGGCCGCGTCCAGATCCGGATTGACCAGGGTCACATGGATCAGGCCCTCCGCGTCCACCGAGGCGGACGCCTGGACGGCCGGCAGCCCCGTTTCCGGCTGCTCGTCAGAGAGCATCTCCCCGCTCAGCAGGTCGTTTTCCTGGTGGGCCATGAACAGCTTGAACACATAATAGGTCGGCGTTTTGAGCATCCTGGGGCCTTCGGTCAGGATCAGGGACTGCAGGACGTTGACCAGCTGGGCCAGGTTGGCCATATGCACGCGCTCGCAGTGCCGGTTGAAGATGTTCAGCGTCAGGCCCGCGACCATGGCGTCCCGCATGGTGTTCTGCTGGTACAGGAAGCCCGGGTTGGTCCCCGGCTCCACGTCGTACCAGGTGCCCCACTCGTCCACGACCAGGCCGACGCGGCGCTCCGGGTCATACCGGTCCATGATCGCGGTATGGCGGGTCAGGATCGTGTCCATGTACAGCGCTTTCCTCAGCGTTTCCACATAGTCCTCACGGGTGAAATCTAGCGCCTGACCCTTGTGGTTCCAGCCGTGCGCAAAAGTGTAATAATGCACGGACAGCCCGTCCATAAAGCGGCCGGCCTGCTTCATCAGCGTCTCCGTCCAGCTGTAGTTGTCGTCGCTGGGCCCGCAGGCGATCTTGTAGACCTTGTGGTCCGGCTGGTACTGCCGCACATAGGTCTGGTAGCGCCGGTACTCGTTGGCGTAATACTCCGCCGTCATGTTGCCGCCGCAGCCCCAGTTCTCGTTGCCGACGCCGAAATAGGGCAGCTGCCACGCGGCTTCATGCCCGTTGCGGGCGCGCTCCTCCGCCAGGGGGGATACGCCCTCGAAGGTCATGTATTCCACCCATTCGCTCATCTCCCGGACGGTCCCGGAGCCGACGTTGCCATTGACATACGGATCGCAGCCCAGCTGGCGGCACAGCTCCATGAATTCATGGGTGCCGAAGCTGTTGTCCTCCGTCACGCCGCCCCAGTGGGTATTGACCATCTTCTTGCGGGACGCCTTCGGGCCGATCCCGTCCCGCCAGTGGTATTCGTCCGCGAAGCAGCCGCCCGGCCAGCGCAGGACCGGGATTTTGACGGCGCGCAGGGCCTCCACCACGTCGGTCCGCATGCCGTTGACGTTCGGGATGTCGCTGTTTTCGCCCACATAGAGCCCGCCATAGATGCAGCGGCCCAGGTGCTCGGAGAAATGTCCCTGCAGGGTCTTGCGGATATGCCCCCGGCGGATATCCGGCTGGATGATGAACTGGTTCATTGGTGGTCTCCTCCCCTTGTCAGGCTATCTGACGTCCTTTCAGGTAAACAGCCCGGATATTGAGCTGCTCATCCGCCAAAATGATGTTGGCGTACGCGCCCGCGGCCAGCGAACCGTAATCGCCGCCGATGCCGAGCGCCCGCGCCGGGTTCGCGCTGGCGGCCCGGACGGCGTCCGCCAGCGGGACGCCCATGTTCAGGACCGCTTCGCGCATGCAGTCGTACAGGCAGGTCACGCTGCCGGCGATGGTATCCGGATGGTCCCGCAGCACGGCCCGCTTGCCGCGCACCGTGACCTGCTGGCCGCCCAGGTCGTACTCTCCGTCCGGCAGGCCGCAGGCGCGCATGCTGTCGGAGATCAGGATGACATGCTCCGCCCCGTACAGCCGGAACAGCAGGCGGACCATCGCGGGATGGACATGCACGCCGTCCGCGATCAGCTCCGCGTCGGCGCCGCGCTCCGCGCCCGCGGGGATCGGTCCCGGGGCCCGGTGCGCCGGCTGCGGCATCGCGTTGTAGGTATGGGTCAGGTGGCTCGCGCCGGCGTCAAAAGCGCGGACCGCGGTCTCATAATCCGTTTCGGTATGCGCCAGCGACACGCAGACCTTCCCGCTGACCGCGCGGATGAAGTCCAGGTTGCCGGGCACCTCCGGCGCGACGTCGACGAGGCGGATCAGCCCGCCGGCCGCTTCCTGCAGCCGCTCGAACATCGCAAGGTCCGCGGGGATCACGTATTCCGGGTTCTGCGCCCCGGCCTTCCGGGGGCTCAGGAAGGGGCCCTCCATGTTGAGGCCGACCAGGTCCGCGCCCTGCCCGTTGACATGGGCCGCGGCCGTCCGCATCACGCGGGTGAGGACGTCCTCCGGATAGGTCATGGTCGCCGGACAGATCGCCAGCACGCCGTGCCGGGCCTCAAAGTCGGCGATGCGCTGCAGCCCATCAGGATCCGCGTCGCAGAGATCCTCGCCGACGGCGCCGTGAAAATGCAGGTCCACGAGGCCGGGCAGGGCGTACATCCGCCCCGCGTCAATGACTTCGGCGTCGCCCGGGGCCGGCGCGGCCGCGATCCGGTCCCCCGAGACGTAAAGATCGCCCAGCTCAATCCTGTGATCCGGGCGGCAGACGTTTGCGTTTCTGATAATCATACCTGCTCCTCAGCGAACGGGAAAGTCAAAGTAAGTATCCGGGTAGGGTTCGTTTTTCAGCGTATAGTGCCACCATTCGGCGCTGTAGGGCATGAAGCCGGCGCTGATCATCATGCGGCACAGGTACGCCCGGTTGGCCGTCTCCTCCGCGGTGATGCCCTCCGCGCCGTGCGCCGCCAGGGGGCCGAAGCGGTCAAACCCGGTGCCCATGGGGACCAGGCCGCCGTCCTGCAGGCAGTACAGCGTCAGGTCCACCGTGCTGCCGCGGGAATGGCCGGACCGCTCGGCGATGAATCCGCCGCGCAGCAGCTCGGCTTTGTCGGCGAACTCCGGATAATAGGCGGCCTGGGTGGCGGTATCCGCCGGATCATTCGCCCACTGCACGAAGCGCCTGACAGCCCGCGCCGGGCGGTAGGCGTCAAAGATCGCCAGCCCGTAGCCGTCCGCGCCGGCGGCCATGGCCACCATCGTCAGCGCCCTGGCTGCCGGCCGGGTCAGGATCGCCCGCGGCGCCAGGTAGCCGTTCACGCGGGCGCCCGTAAAGTTGTCGTCCGTCGCGTACGCCATGATTTCCCGGACATCCGGGATCAGGCTCCTGATATAGACAAAGCCATCCGGCAGCTGATAATCAGACATTCCGGCCTCCTCAGGAGATCGTATAGTGAATCGTGTGCAGGCTGCCCCACAGGTAATACGTGATGACCAGGTCCCGGCGGTACACCGCCCCCGGACCGGTCAGCAGCCGGAGCGACAGCGTGCCGTCTCCCCCGGCCGGGATGCTGACCGCGGCCGGTTCCTGGTAGGCGGCGATATCGCCTGCCGCGGACACCAGCTGGATTTCCACCATGTCCGCCGGCAGCAGGCCGGGATTGCGCAACCGGACCGTATAGGTGACGGTCTGCGCGGCGCCGCCGCTGTCCGTCTGGTAGATCATGCCGCTGAACGCGCCGTTCTGCACCGCTTCCACCCAGGCGGTGTCCACGGTCTCGGTCACCGTGATCCCCTGCGCCGTGACCGCCAGCTCCTCATGCAGCAGCTGCCAGATGAGCAGGCTCAGCCCGCACACAGCGAGCGCCGTCAGCGCCAGGGCCGTCCG
>CACXEB010000035.1 GCA_902766515.1 uncultured Eubacteriales bacterium | reverse complement strand
TTGCCAAAAATGACGAGGAAGCCGGCCTGACCGGCACCGGACAGACGAGAACCATCCATGTATACCTGACCACCACGGCCAGCCATGAATGGCTGGAGTACGCGGAAACCCTGAGCCGGGCCAGGACGCATGTGAACAATGCGGTCGTCCGGGTCAACGGGCAGGATATCAATGTCACCGGTTCAGTGAGCTATAATACGACCCTGTATGATCTGGAAAAGGTGTATGACGCAACCTATGCCACGAGCACCGATCCGGCGCTGCCGATCTATGTGTACAAAATCGTGCTGACAAACGTCAATGACGAGGCGTTTGGTGAAGATGGCTGCATCACGATCACCGATGATTATGATGCCGGCTACCTGGCTTTCTATCCTACATACGCGACCTATGACGGCAACAATGTCAACACGCCCAACGGATGCGTGTATGGCAACACGCAGAACAACAAATACGGAAAGATCGCGAAGGGACCGTATGTGGTGGACCCGTCATCCACTGAGGGGCACCTCGTGTTCAAAATCAGAAAAGAAGATCTTCCCATGTACCAGTCCTCCTATTATCCCTATTACGCCGTGTATTACGCGCTGCAGGTCAAGGACGCGGATACGCTGGCAAGGATACGGGATGAGGCCCTTCATGCCGACGGGCTGAAGGTTGAACTGGGCAACACGGCGATCAGCGAACAGTTCGGGACCAGCACGATCGTCACGGAGTATACGATCGAGGCGCTTGAAAAAAAGAAGGAATGGGAAGCAGACAACAGCGGCACGGGCACGCATGACATCCATTTCTCGATCGAGGTGAATCGCGAGTGCCTGAACATCGGCGATGAGGAAATGATCACCCTCAGGGACGCGCTTACCAACCTGAGTTTTGATTATACTTCGATTGTGGTCGAACCCTGGCTGGAGGGGGATATCCTGGACCGCGCCGGCAGCAGCGTGATCTTTACACTTCACAATCATACGTATTACAGGATCACGTATACCGCGAGACTGATCGGCCTGCATGACGTCCATTGGAACAACAAGGCCGTGCTGTCCGGATACACGTCCGGCGTCAGCGGCACGTCTTCCTCGCAGTCAGGCGGGTCGGGATCGTACCGGACCTATGGCATGAATATCAAGAAATACGAGCAGGGAAATATGGCTCACGGCCTCGCGGCGACATTTGAGCTGTACGAAGCCAGAGTGAAGGACGCCGCCGGAAACGAAATTCCGGGATATACATGGAGAAGAATCGGCAAATTCACGACGGACGGAACGACAGGCCTTTATTCGATCAACACCGTGATCCCTGACGGCGATGAAGAAGAACGAAGCCTGCGTCCCTATTCGTACCACGACGCTGACGGAAACGAACGGTTCGACGGCGAAGGAGCTGAATCGTACGGCTGGCGGTACAGGGTCAAAGAGATCGCGGCGCCGGCGGGATATCAGAGAACGGATGTCCTGTATGAGTTCGGCATCAGCGATATCCCTTCATACGCCGCGCCGTATAATTACCTCAACCATGATACGGTCACGATCGTCAATAAGCCGATTCCGTCGCAGGTGGTCACAAGCATTCCCGGCATCAAGACGCTGATCGGAAAGAAACTGCAGAATGAGGAGTTCACCTTCTCCCTGCGGCCGGAGGACAGCGTCAGGGAGCTCTGGGGAGAAGGATATCCCGGCGGGTTCGACGGATCCCTGACCGCGAAAAATGACGCGGAGGGCCATTTCAGCTTCCCGCTCTCCTATACGTATGAGGATTATCTGAACGCGGAGGATAAAGGATTCACCGACGAAAACGGGTCTGCGTACTTCTATTACGTCGTTCGGGAAGAGCTGCCTATAGGGGCTGTGGACAATATCGTGAACGGCGTCAGGTATGACCAGTCCCAGTTCCTTGTGCAGGTAAAGCTCTCCGTGAACGGGGATCAGTTAATGGTGGAGAGAAAGTATTATCCGTATAACGGGAGCATCTGATCAGGCGGGGGCTCAGGAATCATAGAAATCCTGCCCGCCGCCGGTCACCGGCCGTTCCGTCTGCGGGTATTCGAAAATAGCGCCGTTTCCGGCGTTCGCTTCCAGGTAGGCAGCGAATTCCCGGGCGTACCATTTGGCCATCCCCAGGTTGTGCATCAGGTAGTGGCCGCAGTTTTCGGGCGTGGCGCCGGGCACATCCTGCGCGTCGTCCACGGCCCTGAAGGCGTTCAGCAGGAGCGAGTAGAGCTCCTGCGGCGTGCGGCTGCCCTTGAGGATCAGGTAAAAGCCGGTGAGGCAGCCCATGGGGCCCCAGTAAACGACCTCATCCTGCCACTCGGGATCGTTGCGCAGGTAGGTGGCGATGAGATGCTCCAGCGAATGCATGGCGCCCACGTCGATGACCGGTTCCCGGTTCGGCCTTTTGAGCCGGATATCATAGGTCGTCACCGTTTCGCTGCCCAGGTGATCCACCCTGCTGGTGAAGATGCCGGGCACAATGCGCGTATGGTCAACGGAAAAGCTCTGGATCAGTTTCATATGCGTTTCTCCTTTGTTCCGTGATTGATCGATCGGTATCAGCCGATTGGCTGATCACGGAGATTGTAAAGAAGGATCGCGGGAAAGTCAAGACCCTGGTGACACAATGGCATCCGTGAACAGTCACTCGGCGTCAGTGAAGCCACGGAACAGGTAGATTCCGCAGACAGCGTTGAAGCCGACGGCCGCGAACACGCTGAATCGTTCCACGATCCCGAAGTATTGCGGCGGGACCGTCCCCTGACCGATCGCGCCCACCATCATCATGGCCAGCGCGACAGCGGCCCAGATGCCCATTTGCCGGATGCCGCCTTTCCTGGATCCGGCAATGATCAGGCATGCCAGTGACGCGATCGACAGCAGCACGACCGCCGCGGTCACAGTCATATGCATGATTTCCTGAAAGG
>CACXEB010000034.1 GCA_902766515.1 uncultured Eubacteriales bacterium | reverse complement strand
GTCAGGATGTTCCTGCCGTCCTTGCGCTGGTATTTCATCTCGTCCATGATTTTTTTCGCCATGAAAATCCCCAGGCCGCCGATCTTCCGGTCCTTCGCGGCGAGCGTCACATCCGGATCGGGCTTCTGCAGCGGGTCATAGGGGACGCCGCTGTCGATCAGGGTAATGACGATGGTGAGCGGATCCCGCTCCGCCTCGATGCGGATGGTCGCGTCCCCGGTGCCGGGGGTATAGGCGTAGCTGGCGATGTTGACGTAGAGTTCCTCCACCACGACCGCCAGGCGCATCTGCGTCCGCAGGGGGCAGTGCAGCCCGTTCAGGAATTCCTCCACCATGGAAAGGACACGGTCCAGGTTTTCCACTTTGGCTTCAAGCGTCATTTCAGTCATTGCGCGTCCCTCCCCTTGTACTGGAAGTTGAGCATCGTGATATCATCAAACTGCGGGGCTTCGCCCACAAAGGCGTTGACATCCCGCCATACCGTCTGCAGCAGCTGGCGGGGCGTAGCAAGCGGATCGCGGTTCAGGGCCTCCAGCATCCGGTCCGATCCGAACAGCTGGTCGTGCGCGTCGGTGGCCTCCGGCACGCCGTCGGTGTATACGAACAGGCTGTCGCCCGGATACAGCTCAAAGGGATGCTCGCGGAAGCGGATGCCCGGAAGGGCGCCGACCGCGGAGGAATGGCGGTATTTGACGAGCTCGTACTGCCCGTCGGCGCGGCGGAGCACCGGATGCTCGTGGCCCGCGTTGGCCGCCATGCCCTTGCCGGTGGAGATCTCAATGACCGCGAGCCACACGGTCACGAACAGCTCGGCCTCATTGCCCTCGCAGAGCTGCTCGTTCACGTTCCGGAGGATCTCCGCCGGGCTGTCGCCCATCTGCGCGCGGCTCTTGATCAGCGTCTTGGCGATGACCATGAACAGCGCCGCGGGCACGCCCTTGCCGCTGACGTCCGCCATCACCAGGGCGATATGGTCATCATCGACCATGAAGTAATCGTAGAAGTCGCCGCCCACTTCCTTGGCCGGGTCCATGATGGCGTACAGGTCAAACTCCTTGCGCTCCGGGAAGGCCGGGAAGATCCGGGGCAGCATGTCCGCCTGGATCTGGGTGGCCACGCTCAGCTCCGCGCCGATGCGCTCCTTTTCCGCGGTGATCTGGGTCAGGTCCTTGATGTACTTCTTGAGCGATACCGCCATCTGGTTGAACTGCGCGGCGAGGTCACCGATCTCGTCGTTGTGGTGGATCTTGGCGCGGTGGTCCAGGTCGCCGCCGCTGATGGTGATGGCGTCCTTCTCCAGCGCGACCAGCGGATCGGTCAGGCTCTTGGCGAACCGGTAGGAGATGATGACCACTGCGATGATCAGGAGCACGAACGCTGCCCCGAAGACGATCATGGCGGTCTGGATCTCATGGTTCACCTGGTAGACCGACTCCAGCACCTGCGCCTCCGGGATGCTGATGCACAGCATCCAGCCGGTGGACGGCACCGGGGAGTAGACGTAATACACGCCGCTCCCGGAGAGGGTGAAGCCGGTCCGGCCGTTCTTCAGCGCGCTGTTCACGCGCATGTCGCTGATGAGTTCGGAGACGGGCGTCAGCTTGCCGCTGTCCGTCGGATCGACCGTATTGCCGGCGCCGTCGATCAGGAAAACGTTGCCCTCGCTGCCGAGCTCCATGCTGACGATCTGCTGGTAGATATCCGAGATCAGGACGTCCATGCTGACCGCGCCCATGAACGCGCCGTCCGCGTCATAGAAGGGCGAATAGCAGCTGATCATCATCCCGCGGCCGTAGGAATCCTGGTAGATCTCGGTAAAGCCCGTTTTCCCGAGGTCGCGGGCCTTGACATACCAGTCGGAGCCCGAATAATCAAAATAGGATTCCGCGCTGCCCTCTTCCACGCCCAGCTCGGAGGAGGAATCGTAGGCGATGTGCAGGCCGCTCTCCGTGCCGATATAGATGGTGGTGATGATATTCCTGTTCTGCTCCATCGCGGCGTTCCAGAGCGGCTCAAGGTTGCCCATCAGATTGAGCTCGCGCTCGACGTCCTCGATCCGGACATGCTCATCCCGCAGGTAGCGCTGCATGGTCAGCACGCCCTGGTTGGCGGCGTCCGGCGGCAGTACCTCCCGGTCCACGTAATGCTGCGGGTTCACGTAAAAGTCGTGGATGTACGCCACGAACGTGTTGATGTACTCCGCGAATTTGCCGAACTGCGCGTCCGCGAGGCCGGCCTTGTCCGCGATGGAGTTGGACAGGTTGGTCTCCAGCTGGAAACGCAGCGCCTCGCTGCTGGTATCGCGGATCGTGAACATGCTGTACATGCTCACGGCGCTGGCCAGGGTCAGGGTGATCACCGATACCAGCAGCACGATGGTCCGGACCCGTTTTCGGATTGGTCTTCTTTCCTCGTCCATCTCTTCTACCTCATACGACGATGCGGATCAGGTTCTGCCCGTCATTGTATGTCCAGGACGCCCGCAGGGCGCGGTGGCGGATCAGCTTCAGGCTGCTCTGGATGATCTCGTCCTCATCCGCTTCCCTGCGGAACGGGTTGTACTTCGCGCCGTCCACCCGGACCTGCATGGAGATCGTGGACCCCATTTCCACCTTGCCGCGGATCGGGGCGTCCGGCAGCCGCCTCCGGATGCGGATGTACAGCTCCTCCAGGCAGTTTTCGATCTCGAACACCCGCTTGAT
>CACXEB010000033.1 GCA_902766515.1 uncultured Eubacteriales bacterium | reverse complement strand
TACCTGAACGCCTCCAAGGTCTGCGAGCATCAGCCCAATTTTACGCCTGCCTATGTTCAACTGAACAAATACATCCATACAGGAAAGAACACGCTGCTGATCCGCTTGGGAAATTACAATTCCCAGACTGTGGAACAGGGACATGTGGTGGGCTTTGACTTTGAAAAGTTCGACTATGTGCCGGGGATCTATGACGACGTTTCCCTGTACTTCTGCGATAATCCCATGATCCGGTATCTGCAGCTTGCTCCCGATGCGGAACGCGGACGGCTGACGATCCAGCTGACGCTTGAAAACACAGGCGAAAAGGATGTGGAAGATGCGCCGGAATACAAGGTATGTGATGTGTCAGGCGCGACAGTGTTGCACGGGCACTTCGACAAAGTGCGCGTGAAGGCTGGCGAAACCATTCGTGCTCAGATCACGGTCCCATTCCCGGACGCCCATCTGTGGACACCGGAAGACCCGTATCTGTACACGGCATGGGCAGCCACGGCCGGGGATGAAATCACCGCGCGTTTTGGCATGCGCACCTTTCGGTTCGATGAAAAGACTCACCTGCCCATTCTAAACGGTAAACCATATTACTGGCGCGGCACCAACATTACGATGTACCGCTTCTTTGAGGATCCTGACCGCGGCTCGCTCCCTTGGAACCGGGAATGGGCCAAGCAGGTGCTGCTGAGCTTCAAGAAGACCAACATGAACAGCATCCGCTATTGCATCGGCTTCCCGCCGCAGCTCTGGTATGACTTAGCGGATGAGATCGGCTTCCTGATCCAGGATGAATACCCCATCTGGGGCGAGGTAGACGTGCGGCAAAAGACGGGTCAGGTCCCGCACTGGGGAGAGCGGGCACCGGACGTGATGCATACCCTGTTGCCGGAGCTCATCGACTGGCAGAACGAGCATGCCAACCACCCCTGCGTGGCGATCTGGGACATCCAGAACGAAACGGATACCTACGTTACAGAGATCCTAATCCGTCAGATGCGGGATGCGAAAACCGACCTGTCCAACCGTCCTTATGATAACGGCTGGGGCCGCCCCGCCAGCCCCACAGACACCATCGAGTGCCACCCATATCTGTTTGGCGACCCGCACATGACGTGGAACAAGGCCAACCGTGCTCCCCGGGATCCCGCTTTGCGCCGCCGCCAGAGTTACAATTATATCAACTCTTTCGACGTGTCCTTGCTGCCCAATAATCCGCGCATCACAAACGAATACTGTTGGTTGTGGATCAACCGGGACAATTCGCCCACGACCCTGACCACCGAGCTGTACAGGAACCTGATCCCTAACGCCACGCCGGAGGAGCGACGTGTATATCATGACTACGGCATTGCCAAGCTGACCGAATTCTGGCGCAGTAGCCGCACCTCGGCCTGCCTGCTGTACTTTTGCGGCCTGACCTACTGTAAGCTGGACGTAGGCCGAACCTGCGATGAATTTCTGCCGGATATCGCCCATCCGACCTGCTCGGATACTTACGTCAAGTTCATGCATGACGCCATGGCCCCGCTGGGCATCTGCATCGATGATATATCCGACCGCTACCGGCCTGGCAAAAAAGAAATGAACATCGTGCTGGTAAACGATCTGGAGGCCCCCTGGACCGGCGAAGTCACCCTGAAAGTCACGCTGGGCGGAGAACAGATTTCCGTTAATACACTGGAGGGGCGTGTGGAAGGTTATGGCAGGGTCATCCTGCCCGCAAGCATCGACATTCCGGACCGGCTGGAAGAAAAGGGAGAGGTGATCGCCAGCTATGTGGACGCCTCCGGCGAACGCATCTGCAGCCGCAGGCCCTTTACAATCAGCAATGATCTGAAGGATGATTTGCAGCCGCTTTGGCTGTGAAAACGAGAGGTATATATGAGTAACAGCGCAACCGTTGATCTAACCAGCGGTTATCTACATGGTGACGGCATCAAGGAATCTGCGCGCACCCTGGCGGACCTGGCAAACGTGTTTGAAAACGAAGCGGCCCGCGCTGCTATGCCGCAGAATACGGTCGTTTATCGTGTGCAAAGCCAGGAAATGGTTACGGAGGGCACGCCCGGCGGACTGTTTTTCGGCACCAGCAACGTGATGCCCGGCCAGGTGGATGGCGAATACTTTATGACCAAGGGGCACTTCCATCAGCACCGGGAGACGGCGGAATACTACTGGTGTATTCAGGGAAAGGGCGCGCTGATCCTGATGGATGAGAACCGCAGCTGCTGGGTGGAATGGATGCAGCCCGGCACACTGCATTACATTCCGGGAAACGTGGCGCACCGCCTGGCCAACACGGGCAGCGAGGTGCTGCGCGTAGGTGCATGCTGGCCCGCGGACGCCGGGCACGACTATGGCAGCATCAAGGAAGCGGGCTTCTCGGCCCGGCTGAAATGTGTAGACGGGCAGCCTGTACTGGTGCCCGTGGATGAAAAGCAATGAAAACGCTGTGCATTGATCTGGGCGGCTCGCGGGTAAAGCTAGCGGTGGTAGACGCCGGATGTATTGAGGAAATGAGGATCTTCCCCATTGATCATGACTCACCCATGAGCGAGGTGCTGCAATCCGTAGAATCACAGGCGCGGAATTTGCCGTCAGTCGGCGGCTGCCTGGGCATCGGCTTTGCCTATCCCGGCATCGTAGACGCACGGCGGCAGCGCGTGATGGCGGGAAACGGCAAATACACCGACGCTGCGACCATCGATTATGCTGCCTGGGCGCGGGAGCGCTTTGGTCTGCCCCTGATCCTCACCAACGACGCGGCGGCTGCCATTTGCGGCGAGATGGCCTACGGCGCGGGGCAAGGCAACGAAAGCGCAGTCCTGCTGATGATCGGTACGGGCATCGGCACCGCAGCTTACTCGCAGGGGAAGGTCCTGACGGGAAAGCACGGGACGCTGGGCATCCTGGGCGGGCACATCGCCATTGCCCATGAAGCGCCGCGCCGGTGCACCTGCGGCAACCTCGGGTGCCTGGAAGCCTACGCGGGCACCTGGGCGCTGGCGAACATCGCCCAGGAGCATCCCGGCTTCAAAGACAGCTGCCTAAAGGACGTGGAACGCATTGATTATTGCGCGCTAGCCGCGGGATGCGCCGCCGGTGACAGTGTGTGCCGGGACGTGTTTGACGGCGTCTGCCGCGCCCTTGGCACAGGAGCTGTCAACCTGATCCATGCCTATGATCCCGAGATACTGATTCTCAGCGGCGGGGCGTCGCACATCGCCGCGCTGCGCACCGCCATTCAGACGCACATGGATGCGTACAGCTGGACGCCCTGGGGACATGTGCAAGTCGTAACGGCAAAGGAACCAGAAGCTTCCGTCGTGCTGGGACTGTCCAGTCTGTTTGAAGAAAGGTAGCCCATGCGAATGAAAAGCAATTATGATCTGTATCCCCACATCCACGTGGAAACAGATGAAAAGGTCTATGCCATTGTCGGCTGGGAAGCTATCGGCAAAGAATTACGCAAGGCGATCGACAGCCGCGCGCAGGCCAAAACGGTGCTGTGTGTTGACTGCTACCATGGCGTATGGGAGGCCGACGTCCTGAACTCACTGAAGGCTGCCCTCTTCCCAGACGCCGTGTTCTGCGCCCACGATGCGCAGATCAGCAAGGAAAAGGCACTGAACATGCTGCGCTACAACATTACCGACGACCGCGTGTTCGGCATCCTATCCCATCACCGCATAGCAGATTTCTTTGAGCCGGAGGCAACTGAAACCCTGCGCGCCGCCATCGAAGGAGCGCAGGGGCTGGTGCTGGTATTCGGGATCGGGGCTGCCTACTTATGCCAGCCCGACATTCTCGTATACGCCGATATGGCGCGCTGGGAGATCCAGCTGCGGTTCCGCTCCGGCAAGCTGGCCAACTGGCTGAACGACAATTATGATGAGGATAACCTGCGTAAATACAAGCGCGCCTTCTTTATCGACTGGCGCGTGCTGGACCGGCACAAGCAGGAGTTGTTTGGCTGCATGGATTATGTGCTGGACACCAACGACGCTTCCAGGCCCAAAATGATGACGGGCGACGCCTTCCGCCGCGGACTGGACACAGCCGTCACCCGACCCTTCCGGCTGAAGCCCTACTTTGACCCCGGCGTATGGGGCGGACAGTGGATGAAAGAGACGTTCGGCCTGCCAAAGGGCACGAAAAACTATGCCTGGAGCTTTGACTGCGTCCCCGAGGAAAACAGCCTGCTACTGGAGGTGGGCGGAATCGTGCTGGAAATCCCCGCCATCGACCTGGTGTTCTACCACCCCCACGAGCTACTGGGCGAAAAGGTCCACGCCCGCTTTGGCGCAGAATTTCCCATCCGCTTCGATCTGCTGGATACCATCCAGGGCGGCAACCTGAGCCTGCAGGTGCATCCGCTGACCGAGTATATCCAGGACCGCTTCGGCATGCACTACACCCAGGATGAAAGCTATTACCTGCTGGACGCAGGGGAAGACACCTGCGTGTACCTGGGCTGCAAAAAGGGTATGAACAAGGAGGATCTGCGCCGCGCCCTGGAGGAAAGCCAGATCACCGGGCAGTTTGACGCGGGAAAATTCGTAAACGCCATTCCCGCCCATAAGCACGATCATTTCCTGATCCCGGGCGGTACCATCCATTGCTCCGGGAAGGACTGCATGGTGCTGGAGATCAGCGCAACGCCCTATATCTTCACCTTCAAGCTGTGGGACTGGGGTCGTCTGGGGCTGGACGGCAGGCCGCGGCCCATCCACGTCGCGCACGGCATCCCAAATATCCAGACAGACCGCGACACCGATTGGGTGATGAAAAACCTGGTGAACCACGTGGAGACGATCAGTGAGGACAGCCACGTGACTGAGGAACGTACCGGCCTGCACGAACGGGAATTCATCGAGACGCGGCGGCATTGGTTTGACGCCCCGGTACAGCACAATACCCAAGGCAATCTGAACGTGCTGAACCTGATCGAGGGGCGGGAGGTCCTGGTGGAGAGCCCCACGGGCGCTTTTGCTCCCTTCGCGGTGCACTATGCCGAAACCTTCATCGTGCCTGCAGCGGTGGGCGCGTATACGATCACCCCGCTGGATCGGGGCGGCAAGGAGAAAATGGGCACTATCAAGGCCTATGTACGCACGTGATAGGGAGGAAACAGAGATGAAGTTTGATCCTGGTTTTGACATTCAGCCAACGCAAACACCCTTTGGTTTTCAGCTGGGGCCGGATTGCTTTGACCGCGGCCTGGAGTACCGCAAGCTGGACAGCATACGAAAAAGCCTGCGCGAGCCGGGCTGCGACGGTCCGGAAAACGTGTACGCCATCATGATGGACGTGGGCCGCAAGGCGGATCTGCCCGCCATGGAGGAGCGCATGCTCCTCTACGGCGTGGTCACCTATGCCGCGGGTCGGCTGGGAAATGAGCCCATCCGCAGCCAGGGTCACATCCACAAGGTGTCCGACCACTGCGGCTGGTCCACGCCGGAAGTGTATGAAATCTGGGACGGCGAGGCCGTGATCTATATGCAGGAAACGGCGGAGGATCAGCCCGGACGCTGCTTTGCGGTATACGCAGGGCCGGGAGACGTGGTGATCGTTCCTCCTTATTGGGCGCACGCTACCATCAGTGCCAATCCCGCGAAGCCGCTCACCTTCGGCGCGTGGTATGACCGCGATTATGGGTTCGTCTACGACGGCGTCCGCAGGCATGGCGGTATCGCCTGGTTTCCCCTGCTGAATGAGGGCAATCAACTGTACTGGGAGAAAAACAATGCATACCAGACGACAGAACTGATCCGTAAACGCCCTGAAATCTATTCCCAGTTCGGCATAGAACCCGGGAAATCCATCTATCAGCAGTTCCGGGAGGATCCGGACAAATTCCTGTTTGTTTCCAATCCTGGTCTCCGTGCCGAAGCCTGGAAGGATTTTACGCCGTAACAGCAAGTGATAATATACGCAAAAGGAGGGAAGCAGGCAATGACGGCTCTGAAAAAGCCAAAGGAAAAGCTGATTAAACGCATTTGGAAGCATCGATGGACTTATTTTTTCATTTTGCCCGGGCTGGTTTATTTTGCGATATTCCATTACAAACCCATGTTCGGCTTGATCCTTGCCTTCAAGAAGTACAACGCAAGGCTGGGCATACTGGGCAGCCAATGGGTGGGCCTGGACAACTTTAAGCGTATATTCATTACCCCACTGGCGCTAAAATCGATTCAGACCACCTTTGAAATCAGTTTTGGCCGGTTGCTGTTTGAATTCATATTCCCTATCCTGCTGGCACTTATGCTCAACGAGATGCCCGGCAGAAAGGCCAAGCGGGTTTACCAGACCATTATCACCTTCCCACATTTCCTGTCCTGGATCATCGTCGCACAGATCATCCACGATTTCTTCAACAACAACGGTGTGATCAACTCCCTGCTGCTTTCCGCCGGTAGCAAACCGATCCGCTTTCTTTCCAGCCCGGGGATATTCCGCGTGCTGCTGTACTCCACCTCCATCTGGAAGGGCGCTGGCTGGTCCGCCATCATCTACATTGCCGCCATCTCCGGCATCTCCCTGGATCTGTACGAGGCGGCGCGCATCGACGGTGCGAACCGCATGCAGTGCGTGTGGCACATCACCTTGCCCGGGATCCGGGCGACGATCATCCTGCTACTGATCATGCAGGTGGGCCACGTGATGAGCGCGGGCTTTGACCAGATCTTCAACCTGCGAAACAGTGCCGTAAAGAACAGTGTGGACATCATCGACACCTACGTATACGACATCACCTTTTCCTCCTCGCCCAACTACGGCTTTTCAACGGCTGTCGGCCTGTTCAAGTCGTTGATCAACTGCACCATGCTGATCACCGCCAACACCATCTCCCGCAAAGTGTCCGGCAGCGGCCTGTTTAACTAAGGAGGCGCATATCATGAACAAAAGACGATTGCGCAAACTGGAAGGGATGGATATTGCCGCCCTGGTGTTTATGACCGTATACACGCTACTGATCGCCATCCCCTTCTATACTACTATTGTGACCTCGTTTTTGACAGCAGCCTCCTACACCCGGAACCCGGTGCAGTTTTTCCCGTCGGAAACCACGGTCGTGAACTATCGGTTCATTCTGCGCAACTCCATGATCCTGTCCGGCTATAAAAACACCCTCATCGTGACAAGCGTCGGCACTGTCTATGGCTTGGGCGTATCGCTGATGATGGCCTATGGACTGGCGCAGAAGGGTTTCCCCGGCAAAAAGCTGTTTTTCCTGCTGGTGGTCATTACCATGTACGTGGGCGGCGGTCTGCTGCCGACCTACCTGAACACGAAGAACCTGGGACTGATGAACAGCCTGTGGGCAATCATCCTGCAGGTGGGCATCACACCATTCAACATCGTGATCATCAAGAACAGTATCGAGCAGCTGCCCGGAGAGGTGCTGGAATCCGACCGCATCGACGGTGCGGGAGAGCTACGTGTATTCTGGCAGATCGTTCTTCCACTTATCAAGCCCACACTGGCAACCTTCGGCCTGTTCATTGCCGTCGCTTATTGGAACGAATGGTATGGCTGCATGCTCTACCTGAGCTCCAACAACAAGCGCACCCTGCAGTTGATCCTGCGTAATATCGTTTCCCAAGGCGGTGAAGATACGAATTTGGCCAGCTCAGCCGTGACGCTGACAAACGTATTTTCCCAGGGAACTAAAACGGCCGCCGTGGTGATTACGATGCTGCCCATCATGTGCCTCTATCCGTTCCTCCAGAAACACTTTGCCAAGGGTTTCCTGGTCGGCGCGGTAAAGATGTAAAAGAATGGAAGGTGAAAAACTTCCACGATGTGTTTTGAAAGGAGGAAAAAACGAAATAAGATTGATCGATTTTTGCCTCAGGATGGATAATCCCCCCAAACGAACGAACTGAAAGGAGAAAAACCATGAAAAAACTGATCGCGCTGCTGCTCTCCTGCATGATGCTGCTTTCCGTGATGGCTCCTGCCCTGGCGGAAGAATACAGCGAGCACATGGACTT
>CACXEB010000032.1 GCA_902766515.1 uncultured Eubacteriales bacterium | reverse complement strand
GCCCAGCCCCGTGCCGCAGGTGACGATGGTGCCCCTGCCCCGGCTGACGGTGACCGTGGACGGCGCGGAAGAGGATGAAGAAACGCACGTCTGGTCGCTGTCCCTGCCGGTCAACGGCAAGCTGACGGTCCGCTGGAGCATGGAACAAGGCCTGGCTGACCGGTATACGGTGGTCCTGACCGGCAGCGGGCAGGAAAGCCGCGAGGAAACGGAGGAACTGGTCCTGGCCCTGCCGACCGGTGAATGGCCCTCCGGGACGTACCGGCTGCGGGTGGTCGCTTACCAGGGCGAAGCCTTGGTCGCCGGCGTCACCCTGGTCATGGACCTGACCTTCTATGAATCCACGCCGACACCCAAACCGACCGCCCGGGTGACGCCCACACCGACCCCGACGGCTGCAGCGCCGACACAGACCCCGGCCGCCGGCACCCCGACGCCGACGGCAGTCACGCCGACCCCGGCAGCCCCGACGCCGACGCCCCCGCCGGAGGATGAGCCGACGCCCGTTCCCACGGAAACAGGAACGCCTGTCCCGTCCGCGCGGCCGACCTGGCCGCCCCGCGGCGGCTCGCGGCGCGGCGGCAGCTCGGGAAAAGGCAGCCAGGCCTTTGTGGTCACGCCCGGCAAGGCGCTGATCAGCACCCATGCCAGCGGCACGGGCGACATGTCCGCATACGGTACGGTGACCCTGACGCCGGACGAGGACTGGATGACCATCCTGAGCCTGGGCGGCCAGGCGCTGGAGGTCAGCCGCGGCGGGGAGGAAGCCTTCCACGCGGCCGTGGAGGAGGATCTGCTGGTCCTGACGGACGCGGACCCGGACGGCAGCTGGTACTTTACGCAGTACGCGCTGCAGGTGCTGGGGCGCTCCGGCGTATCGGCGCTCAGTTTTTCCACGGCGGACGGCGAGGTGCTGATCCCGACGGACCTGGAGCTGACGGGCCCGGCCTACGGGCGGGAGCGCGCCAACGGGTTTGTCGCGTCTGATTTTGTCTACTCCCTGACGGACGAGGGCCTGCTGGTGCAGGTGGAGGACCGCCTGTACGCCGTCCATGACGGCAAGCTGGTGGCGGCCGCCGCCGAATGACCGGCCCGGCCTCATGACAGAGAGAGGTATATACGCAATGAGGAAAGCCTGTATCTTGTCCCTCGCACTGGCGCTGTGCCTGCTGGCCGGCCCGGCCGTGGCGGACGTATGGACCGGCAGCGTCGCCGCGGATACGACCGTCGATGTGCTGATCCCGGCGGACGGCACCCTGGCCGTGCTGAACCTGGAGGTCGGGCAGACGGTCAGCAAGGGCGACGTGATCGGCGCGATCCGCGAAACGAAGGGATTCGCGCCGGCCGACGGCACCGTGGCCGCCGTGCACCTGGAGGTGGGCGATACGGTCGACGGCACCGTGCTGGAGATCGCGCCGGTCAGCCGCTATACCCTGACCTGCACCTCTGAGAACTACGCGAAAACGCCCCATACGGCGCTGGTCCACAGCGGCGAAAACGTGTACGTCAAATGCACCGCGGACGGCAGCCACCGCGCTACGGCGCGCGTCACCACGATCGACGGGACCGACTTCAGCGCGGAGGTCACCGGCGGCGAGCTGTACGTGGGGGAAACCGTCTTCATCTACCGCGCGGCGGACTTTGCCCAGGACAGCCTGCTCGGCAAGGGGACCGTGACCACGCATGACACCCTGGAAGTATCGGGCGAGGGCATCCTCCTGTCCCTGCGCGTCGGCGTGGGCGACCGGGTGGAGCGCGGCCAGTGGCTGTTTTCCACCGCGTCCTCCGAAAAGACGGCGGTGACCGTGCCTGCTGACGGGATCGTGACGGCCGTCCAGGTGAGTGCCGGCAGCGCGGTGAAGGAAGACCAGTCCGCCGCCGTGATCGCCACCGGCGTCTGCCTGCGGGCGGACGTCAGCGCGGACGACGCGCAGCGGTTCGTGCGGGGCGGCGTCTGGTACTACACCCGCAACGACGATCCCCACGAGACCCATCACACCGCCGTGGTCACCCGCGTCCTGACCAACGAGAGCGACGCTTCGGCCACGATCGTGCTCGCGCCGGAGGAAGCCGACCTGCCGATCGGCCTCGGGATCGAGCTGACGGACGAACAGTAACGAACAATAGCGAACAATATCAGAGGCTGCTGCAGATGAGGCAAGATTCTGCAGCAGCCTTTTTGCTGTAAACGCTCCATGTTCCGTGCCGCCTTCAACGCGCAAAGCCTTCTCATTATCAGGTGTGCAGGACATAAGAATATGAAGAAAGCCCAACGGATGTGATTCGCTGGGCTGCTCTGGCGTATTCCTCCCGAAAAGTGGGATTATTTCTTTGCAACATATTTCTGATTCTTGCTTTGTGGTTTATTTGGAATTGTCATTTCCAGTTTTCCGGAAGCAAGCAAAGGTTTCAGATAATGCTCGGCAAAATGCTTGCGATCGACAAGCCCCATAAACGCCATCATCTCTTGCCGACTACGTGGAATCGTACAGAAATCGATGAGACCGTTTTGATCATGCGGGGGATCATGTGGGGTATCATGTGGGGTCGCCGCCCATGATGCAGAATCGGCCTTTCACCAGTTCTTATTCCTGAGAACGGCATAGAGCATGAATTCCGTCTGCCGGTATTCCGGCTCTGGAAGGCCGGCGCTCTCCATTTCACGGTAGATGCGGTCCAGCCTTCGCCAAGTTCCTTGACGAAATCGTATAGCAATCTGTCTCATAAAAAAGTGCTGCCGCGGATTCCCGACTTTCCGCGGCAGCG
>CACXEB010000031.1 GCA_902766515.1 uncultured Eubacteriales bacterium | reverse complement strand
GGGCCCTTATGCTCCACGATATAGCGGAAGCTCCGCCGCAGGTGCTCCAGCAGCGGCGCGGCCAGGCTGGGATCGTTGTCGAAGTCGACCATTTCGTTCAGGATGCTGAAATCGCCGGTTTCCTTCAGATAGGCGCTGACGGCGAAGATCAGCCAGAGCGGGTCATCGTTGAAGCCGGAGCCGACGCCCATGTTGCCGCGCTTGGTCAGCGGCTGGTACTGGTGGTAGGCGCTGCCGTCCGGGAACTGGGTCGCGGCGATATCAAGGATGCGGGCGCGCGCGCGGTCGGGGATCAGGTGCACAAAGCCCAGCAGATCCTGGCTGCAGTCACGGAAGCCCATGCCGCGGCCGATGCCAGACTCAAAATAGGAGGCGGAACGGCTCATATTGAAGGTGACCATGCACTGGTACTGGTTCCAGATGTTCACCTGCCGGTTCAGCTTTTCATCGTCCGTAGCGATGGTAAAGCGGCCGAGCAGGCCCGTCCAGTACTCGTTCAGTTCCTTCAGGCGGGCTTCAAACTGGGCGTCCGTCGCAAACTGCGCAAGCAGCTGGTGCGCGTCGTCCTTGTTGAT
Source organism: uncultured Eubacteriales bacterium (assembly GCA_902766515.1). The sequence goes on along the minus strand of CACXEB010000031.1, from coordinate 18,007 downwards.
GACGTTGGGTGCGATGAATTTACGGTCTTCCGGGCTTTCACAATAGCCCAGCACGAAGATGAACGAGACCGTTTCGCCCGGGGCGATGGTCCTGCGCAGGCAATGGCTCGCGATCGGCGCCCAGCCGCGCGCGTTGGAATTGCGGGGACGGTCCTCAAAGACCGCGTCCGGACGGTCGAACCCGTTGTACAGGCCCATGAAGGTCTCGCGGTCGGTATCGTATCCGTCCACGGGGGTGTTGACCGCGTAGACCGCGTAATGGTTACGGCGCTCACGGTATTCGCTCTTATGGTAGATGACGGAGCCTTCGCCTTCAAATTCCATCTCCGCCAGGGCGTAGTTGCGCTGGAAATTGGTGCTGTCATCCAGCGCATTCCAGAGGCAGAACTCCACAAAGCTGTAGACGCTGACGGATTTGGCAGCCTGAGTGTCGTTGGTCAGACGCAGGCGGGTGACCTCCGCGCGCGCGCCGAAGGGGACCATCGTGGTCTGCTCCGCCCGGAGGCCGTTCTTGCAGCCCGTGATGACGGAATAGCCCATGCCGTGCCGGCACTCATAGCTGTCCAGCGCGGTCTTGACGGGCTGCCACCCGGGATTCCAGACGACGTCTCCCTCTTTAATATAGAAATACTTGCCGCCGGCATCGGTGGGCACGTTATTGTAACGGTACCGCGTCAGGCGAAGCAGCCGCGCGTCCTTATAAAAGCTGTAGCCGCCCGAAGTATTGCTGAACAAAGAAAAAAAGTCCTCGCTCCCCAGGTAGTTGATCCAGGGATAGGGGGTATCCGGGCGTGTAATGACAAACTCGCGCCTCTGATCATCAAAATGGCCGTACTGCATATGCTTTCCCTGCCTTTCTCATCAGTAAGATAAGCCTGCCCCCAGGCAGACTTATCTTAAGCTTTTTACTGTGATTTGTCAACAATCAGCCTGCCGGATATAGTCCAGAAACGCGCTGACGGACCTCTCCCTGAGGGGGATCGTTTCTTCAGCTTCCAGGATATCGCCCAGGTAATGCGCGTCGGAGGAATGCAGCACGACGCGGCCCTCCTGGGCGGAATGGCTGCACGGCAGTGCCCGCCATACTTCCACCGCCGTGAACGAAATGTCCGGCGGGACAAAACCGAGGTTCACCAGCAGGCCGTTGGAACCGCGGTTGATGTGCGCCGGGACCGGCACGCCGCCCCATTCCCGCACCGTTTTCGCCGCCGCTTCAAGCGTCAGGTCGCTCGCGCCGATCAGCAGCGTCTCCTCCTCGCGCAGCACCTCTCCGTCTTCATTCATCACCCATTGGTGGCCGAAGAAGGAAGGCTTGTTCTTTCCGCGCGGCATATGGGGCTTCAGGAATTCACCGAACGCCACGGCGGTATCCACGTCCGGAAAATAGCCGAGCATATGAACCTCTTCCCGGGTGGTGATCTCCATCCCGGGAATCAGCAGCAGGTCATAGAAATCGGCAGCCTTCTGGACATAGGGCAGGTTGGCGGAGGCATTGTGGTCGGTGACCGCGATGACCTCCAGCCCCTTGAGCTTCGCCATGCCGCAGATGTCGGCCGGCGTCATGTCATTATCGCCGCAGGGGGAAAGGCAGGAATGGATATGCAGGTCCGCGAAGTAGGACCGGCTCATAACCCGGTCGGCACGCCCTTCGCGTACAGCCGTCCGCAGATCTCATAAGCGGACAGGGGAGACGAAAGAACGGCCATGCCCTCGGCCCGGGCCTTGTCCAGGCTCTCCTGTTCCATCTCGATGCCCTCCGGGAGGATGACGCACGCCATCTCGCTCAGGACGGCCACGGCAATCACGTTCATATGCGTCTGCACGGTCACCCAGGCCATGCCCGGCGCGCCGTGCGCCATGACCCAGCTGAGCAGGTCGCAGGTATATCCGCATTCGATGACCGGGTCATTCTCCGGCTGTACGAGGACCCTGGCTTCAATGCAGGAGATCAGTTCGCTTAATGTCATATCGTGTCACTCCTTATTCCCGTTTGGTCTGGGCAAGCTCCACCATCTGCTGCGCCATGACGCGGATGCGGTCCTTCAGGGTATGGATGCAGTCCAGTTCGCCGCAGTATCCCTGGACGATGTCCTCGGCGAAGGTCCGGCAGGTGGGCGATCCGCAGGAGCCGCAGTCATAGCCCGGCAGCCGCTCCATGATCTCGTTCATGCGGTCCATCTTCTGGATCGCGACGGCGATGTTTTCGTCCAGCTGCATCGCGCTGTTGGGGATGATCTCCTCATCGTTGAACAGCGGGAAGCGCTGCATCAGCCCCCTGGACACCCGCTGGGCCGGATCCGAGGCGGGCATGGAAGCCACCAGCTTCCGCAGGCTGTTCTTGGCGACATAGTTGTTTTCAAACATCAGGGGCCCGCCGACGCAGCCACCCATGCAGGCGTTGCCCTCAAAGTAGATCAGGTCGCTCAGCTTGTCGTTTTCGATCTCTTCGAGCACCCTGGATACGTTCTGAATGCCGTCGACACAGAGGCTGTTGCCGGGGCAGACCGCGGCGGCCTCGCCGCTGGAGGTGCCCCAGCCGACGCCGAGGGCGGTCGTTTCGGATTCCTCCGGGTCCGTCAGCTGCTCGTTCACGAACGGACGGAGCTTGCCATAGATGTCCAGGATGGAGATGGCGCCGTCGAGGGCCGAGGTTTTATGGCCGATCGGATTATGGATCGCGGTCATCTTCGCGGGGCAGGGCGTGATGAAAAAGCATCCGACCTCCTCCGGCGCGCAGCCGTGCTGCTTGCAGAATTCGTCCTTCGCGACCATGCCGGCGATCTCCATCGGCTGCCGGACATCCACGATATTATCGATCAGCGAGGGAAACCGCACCTGGATCAGCCGGACCACCGTCGGGCAGGCGGAGGAGATCAGCGGCCTCGGCGCGCCCGGCTTTTCCAGCCGGTCACGGATCGCGCGGGTCGCGATATCGGCGCCCCGGGCCACTTCGAACACGTCCGCGAAACCGATCTTTTTGAGCGCTTCCAGGACCAGTCCGCGATCCTTCAGGTGCTTGAACTGGCTGTACAGCGAAGGCGCAGGCAGTGCGATGGCGTACTTGAAGCGCTTGATCGCGTCCAGCGGATCGGTGACCGCGATCTTCGCGTGATACTCGCAGATGCGGATGCATTCCCCGCAGTCGATGCAGCGCTCGTCAATGATGTGCGCCCGCCCGCCGCGGACGCGGATCGCTTCCGTCGGGCAGTGCTTCAGGCAGTTGGTGCAGCCGCGGCACTGGCTTTTATCCAATCGTACGGAATGATACCGTTTTTCTTCCATGTTTCAAACTCCCACGCTTATTTCAGCAGGAACCGCATGGTGATGGTGGTCCCCACCCCCGGTTCGCTCTGGATATCGAACTCGTCCGCGTTCCGTTTCATATTCGGCAGACCCATGCCGGCGCCGAAACCGAGCGACCTCGCTTCGTCGTTGGCGGTCGAGTATCCTTCCTTCATGGCCATTTCGATATCGGGGATGCCCGGGCCGCGGTCCGTCGAGATCAGGGTCACGCCCTCGGAGTCCACGTCGAAGATCAGCTTTCCGCCCAGAGAGTGAATCACCAGGTTCAGTTCGACTTCGTAGCTCGCCACCGCCAGCCGGCGCAGCACCAGCGCGGAAACGCCAAGCTGCCGCAGCTTGCGCTTCATGTCCGCGCTCGCTTCGCCCGCGGTGGTATAGTTGCCCCGTTCCACGGGGTATTCTTCATGGATCAACCCTTCCATCAGGTGCCTCCCCGCCGCATGGTGATGCCCTTCATGCCGGCTTCATACAGCAATCCGCAGGTCGTAAAGGCAGATTGGTCTGTCTGCAGCACGATAATGCCCATTTCCTCCGCGCTGTCCAGGATGTCCTGCGCCGGCATCTTCCCGCGCACGAACAGGATGCATTTCAGGTCCAGCATTTCGCTGGTGCGGATGACATGGGGATTCATCAGACCGGTAATCAGGACGGTGTCCTCATTGACAAAGGCCATCACGTCGCTCATCAGGTCGGAGCAGAAGGCGCTGGAAAACTCATGCCCCAATTCGTTCTCGCCCAGCAGGATCCGGGCCTGTGTCACACGGACAATCTCACTGACGGTCATTGTAACCTCCTTGGCGCTGTACGGTTGTGATTGTTTCCAGGACTGTTCTGATGCGGAAATATTATACCATCCGGGAAACGGTCACGCAATATGAAATTTGTTACAGGCCCGTGTCCGAAAACAATTGACGGAAAATCAGAAAGTGTGTAAAATGTTTCCGATTCTTTGGGAAGGATGGTTGACTGAATGTCTCTCAGATTACAAGGGATGACCGCCGCGCTGATCCTTGCGCTCGCGCTGTGCGGGTGCGCCTGCGGCGAAGGCCTGCGCGGATACAGCAAGGCGGACGGCGGGTATCAGTATATTCAAATGGGGGAATACCCCTACGAAGAAGATGGGACGCCTGCACCTGTCATCTGGCGCGTGCTCGCTGTGGAGGATCAGCAGGCTATTCTGCTTAGCGACTTCATCCTTGATTGTAAGCAGGTCACGTTCGTGGATGATGAAAAGGACATAGAAAAACATAACTATCCAGACCTGACAGACTTCCGGGACAGCGATCTGAGCAAATGGATGAACAGCGACATGTTCGAGACGATGTTCGATAACGATTCACTGGCAGACGCCGTGATTGATACTGAGTCCGGACGAATCTGGCTGCTGAGCTATGATCAGATGGCGGATACTAAGTGGGGTTTCGATAAAGGCGTCTGGCAACATAATAAACAAACAAGACGTGCATATGCGACGCCTTATGCTAAGAAAAATGGCGCAACAGCATACAATGGCGGTCAAGGAAATCCAAAGGGCACATCATCCTGGTGGACAAGTACACTAAAGGGAAAAAAAGGCAAGAAAATCTGGATTGCTGGTGCAGATGGGCATATAAGCAATGGATTCATAGGACGTACCAACGTCGGTGTCCGGCCTGCCATGACGATTGATTTATCAAGAGTTGATATAGGCTCCGGCCATGGAACGAAAGACGATCCTTATATTCTGGAATACAAAGCTCCAAGCGCATTAACCCACAAATATGCTCGTGTTGCAGAAGCTTCTGTTTCTGACGTCAATCAAAGCGCAAACAATGACTCCAATAAAGATAAGAAAATGATCTTATCCTTCATCGGTGACCTGTCCATCGGAGACGCGACCCAATCGCGCACCAGCCCGGCCAGCCTGACCAACGTGATCAAAAACAACGGATATGCCTGGCCCTTCAGCCTGGTCAGCGAATACCTGCTCCACGACGATTATACGTTTGCGAACCTGGAGGTCGTCCTGACGGAGCGCGAAGGGCTGAAATCCTCCAAGAAATACAACATGATCGGCCAGCCCGACTTTGTCAGCGTGCTGACCGAGGGCGGTGTGGACGCCGTCAATACCGTCAATAACCATTGCTTTGATTTCACAGAGAAAGGCTATCAGGATACGCTGAACATCCTGGATGAGGCCGGCCTGAACCACTTCGGCACGATCTATCCGGGGATGCCGCAGGAATCGGACATCCTTGGCGTGGCGGACGTGAACGGCATCCGGATCGGCATGGTCGGCATGTCGTACCCGGACGAGAAGCGGGATTTCAAGCGACTGGAAGCCCGGATCCAAAAGCTCAGGGAAGAAATGGGCTGCCAGCTGGTGGTCTGCAGCATGCACTGGGGACGGGAAGAGCACATGACGACCATTCTTGCCACCCAATTCAGCTTCGCGCGGAAGCTGATCGACGCAGGCGCGGACGTGATCTGGGGGCACCATCCGCATGTCCTCCAGCCGGTCTTTTTCTATCACGGAAAGCCGGTCATGTTCAGCACCGGAAACTTCATCTTCGGGACGATGGGCGAGGTCAATCCCGCCACAGGCATCTTCCAGCTGCACTATGACGTAAGCGGCGGTGAGCCGGTCCTCACGGAGATGAGCGTGGTTCCCTGCGAAACCGGCAAGCGCGGCGATTACCGTCCGTTTGAACTGACGGACGAAAAGGCGCGGCAGACCTGCTGGGGATACATGATCAACAAAAAGAAGGTCGCAAAAATGGACAACCTGCCGGCGTCCTTCGCCCTGACCGGCCGCGTACTGGTCGCGCCGGACGGCACCCTGTCCGACGCAGAATAATCCCACCAAACAAAAAAGGAGTTCTTGCATGAAACGCATCGTACTGACTATCCTCACCGTCCTCCTGCTGCTCTCCATCCTGATTTTTGTGCCCTCCGAGATGTCGCTCGCGGAGGTCGTCCCGATCCCGCTCGACCGGGTCAAGATGGCCGATGTGAACAAGGACTTTTATCTTTCTGATATGGAGTACCAGGATCCCTCCCTGCATATCACGATGGAGCGCGGCACCTGGATGGCGCCCTTCCGCGCCAACAACAAAGATAAGAACGATAAGCGCGTAGGCCAGATGGTGGGTACGAACTATCTGGTCATCCGGATCGAGATTCAGGATCCTTCCCAGCTGAGAACAGCGATTGGATCCAAGAACGGAAAAGGCGCAGAGTACATGAAGTGGTGGCTGACCCATGTGAATCCAGTCCTGGCAATTACCGGCGACGGCTATGCGAACAACGGCACGGGTCACGGACGACATATTGTCCGGCAGGGAAAGCTGCTGAAGCACAACGCCAAACCCATCGCACGCAAGGCGAAGAGTGACAGCTTCCTGGGCTATGACGCGCTCATCATCGACGCGGCAGGTGATTTCCATATCATCCCGCGCGCGGAAGAAGCTGATTTTGAAGCGTTTGAAGGGGAAGTCGTCAACTGTTTCTCCTTCGGCCCCGCGCTGGTCATTGATGGCGAGCTGGTCACCGATTTCACGACACCGGAAGACACCTATGACACGGACATGGGCGTGGAAATCCGCGCGGCCCGCTGCTGCATTGCCCAGACCGGCCCGCTTTCCTACATGATTGTGTATACCGACAGCCCGGACGACCCGGACCACACCGGCCTTTGGATGCAGGATTTCGCGGAACTGGTATACTCGCTGGGCGACGTCCAGTGCGCCTATAACCTGGACGGCGGTTCATCCTCCCATGTTTTTTTCAGAGACAGCGATTATTCCAGGCCCTATGCCCATACCGAGAAGCAAAACCGGCCCATATCGGACATCATTTATTTTGCGAGCGCCTGGCAGGAGTGAGTTTGCGTTATGCCTGAACCTCTTTTTTACATCGGCTCCCTGTGCGTCACCTGGTTTGCCGTCGCCGTATTCGCCGGCGTCAGCCTGGCGGCCGCGCTGTTTCTGTACCTGGTCCGGAAGAATCACAAACCGCTGGATACAGCGCTTGAGATCCTGCCATTGAGCCTTTTCCTGGGCATTCTCCTGGCCCACGTCCTGTATGTGATCACCAAGCTGATCTCCAACCTGGAAATCTATGACGACCTGGCAGGATTCCTGCTCAACCCGGGCGCTGGGGGATTCATGTTCCTGGGCGTGTTTGCCGGTGTCAGCCTGGCCTGCGTGATCATGGGCCTGATCCGTCACGGATCCGCGGGCGCGTGGCTCCGGCTGATGACGCCCGCCGTGTTCCTGGCGCTGGCGGCCGTCCGGTTCGCGGAGCCGCTGGACGGATTGGGGAAAGGGCCTGGCGTAACGGCGTCCTTTTTCCCGCTCTCCTTCGCACCGGAACCCGACTATCCGGAGGACCAGTACATTCCCGCCTTCTTCTATGCCGGCCTGTACGCCCTCGCGCTGTGCGGCTGGAGCTTTCATGAGGCTGCTAAGAAGTCCGGAAAACAGCGGTCGCCTTTGTTCTTTTTCGTCCTGTACCTGGCAGGACAGATCTTCTATGAGATCTTCCGCCGGGACGCCTATGCCAACGATACCTCCATCATCACGTTCGTCCGCCTGGGGCAGCTGTATGCCGCGGTTTTGCTGGGAGTGATTCTGGTGTACGGCATCCTCAAAACCGGAAAAGCATTCCAGCCTTCTGCCATCATCGTCCGCTGCGCCGTCTTTGCCGTATCGGTCGGCGCCTGCATCGGCCTGCAGTTTCTCTTCGATAAACCCATGCCCTTCTTTGGCCAGACCGTCTGGTTTGCGGACTGGCTCGTCTACCTGCTCCTGCTGCTGACTTCCATCGGCATGGGCTGGGCGGTGCTTTCCTTCGTCCGGAAGATTCCCGCGCATTCCAGCAAGGAGGTCTGACATGGCCAATCATCCGGTAAAGGCAAGCCTCCGCGTTGCCTTTTCAGGGATGGCGGTCGGGCTGTCCGTCGTCCTGATGATGATGGGCGGCCTGCTGCCTGTGGCTGTGTATATCATCCCGCTGCTGTGCGGCCTGGTGCTGCTGCCCATCAGCGTCGAGTTCGGCAAGGCGACCGCCTGGGCGACGTTCGCCGCTACGGCGATCCTGGCCATGATGCTCGATTTTGACAAGGAAGCCGCTTTCTTTTACCTGTTCATCGGCTATTATCCGATCATCAAGTGGCAGCTGGACAAGATCCGGCGCAAACCGCTGCGGATCGCGGTCAAGCTTGCCCTGTTTACCGTATCCATCATCGTAATGTACTTGCTGCTGAGCCTGCTGTTTCCCATGGCGCAGTTCATGCAGGAATTCCATGAGATGGGCACCCTGCTGCTGATCGGGATGCTCGTCGTCTACGATATCAGCATGCTGCTGTACGATCGGCTGCTGATGGCGGCGCTGATGATCTACGCGAACCGGATCCGGCCGAAGCTCCGTTTTCTGAGAAGGTAAGGACAGCATGGAAAAACGCACCGATATCATTCGAGACCTGACGAAGGGCAGCGCCGCGGGCACCCTGCTGCGCTTTTCATTGCCGCTGCTCCTGTCCGGATTCCTGCAGCTGGTCTACAACATGGTCGACATGATCGTCGTCGAGCGCTTCGTCGGCACGCAGGGACTCTCTGCGGTCTCCATCGGCGGCGAAGTCCTGATGCTGCTCACATTTGTCGCCATGGGCTTTTCCAATGCGGGGCAGATCCTGATTTCGCACTTCGTCGGTGAACGGCGGTATGACCGCGTCGGCCGGATGGTCGGCACGCTGTTTACCCTGCTGATCAGCCTGGCCGTGGTCCTGATGGCGGCATTCCTGATCTACTACAAGGCAATTGTCCGGTGGCTCAATACGCCGGACGACATCATGGACTATACTTGCGATTATGCCGTGACCTGCGTGTACGGCGTTGTTTTCATATACGGATACAACCTGGTATCCGCCATCCTGCGCGGCATGGGCGACTCGAAGCACCCGTTCATGTTCATCGGGCTTGCATCGGTCATCAATGTGGTGCTTGATATCCTGTTTGTCGGTCCGATGAAGATGGGCCCGCGCGGTGCGGCGCTGGCGACCGTCATCGGGCAGGCGGTCAGTTTCCTGTTCGCGCTGCGGCTCCTGTACCGCAACCGGCAGGAAATCCATTTTGACTTCCATTGGCGCAGCTTCCGCCTGCACAAGGACGTATTGAACCCGCTTATATCCCTGGGCATTCCGATGGTCATACAGTCCGCCGCCGTGACGTTTTCCATGCTCTTTGTCAACCGGTATATCAATGCCTACGGCACGGTCGCCGTCGCGGTGACCGGCATCGCCCGCAAGCTGGAGAACATGATCGGCGTGATTTCACAGGCGATCTCATCCGCCGGCGGCGCCATGGTATCGCAGGCCCTCGGCGCGCGGAAGATCAGGCGCGTGCCGCAGATCGTGCTGAACGCCCTGTGGATCGTTGTCATACCGGCGGGGATATTCGCGCTTGTCACCGCTTTCCGGCCCGAATGGGTGTTCGGATTTTTTTCCAGCGACCCGGAGGTGCTCGCGCTGGCGCTGACCTATATTCCCATCGCGCTGATCCAGTATCTTGGCTGCGTGCTGCGCCCGGCCAGCTTCGCGCTGATCAATGGCTCCGGCAATTCCAAGCTGAACCTGATGGTCGCGCTGCTGGACGGCATCGCCTGCCGGATCGGCCTGTCTTTTCTGCTTGGCGTCACGCTGGAATTGGGCATCCGCGGCTTCTGGTACGGCAACGCCCTGTCCGGCTGCGTGCCGTTCCTGATCGGGTCGGTCTACCTGGTCAGCGGCAAATGGGCTGCCCGTGTGCCTGCGAAAAATCCGGCGCCCGCCGAATGAGCGCCGGAGTTTGATGGATATGTTTGACGCTGACAGCCCGGCCGGCAGCCCCATGAATGTGGAGGAGGTCTGCCGCGCCCTGAACCAGCTGCGCTGCCCGCAGCTGACGGATGAGTATGACCTCCATGCGCTGGCAGCCGAAGCGCTGCAGCGCGCGGGTATACCGTTCATCCATGAAGCCCGCCTCGCGCCGGGGTGCCGGGTGGATTTCCTTTGCGCAGGCATCGGCATCGAATGCAAACGCGGCAAGCTTCAGCCCGGCCGGGTCCTTCACCAGCTGGAAAAATACGCGGAACAGCCCGGGGTGAACGGACTGGTGCTGCTCAGCGAGCATCTCCTGCCGCTGCCGGATCGCCTCTCCGGAAAACCGGTCCGCCAGATCGCCCTGAGCCTGCTTTGGGGAATCGCGCTGAACCCCGGAAGCGGCTTCAGCACATCCGTCGGTACGGATATCCCCGGTCATCAGACGGTTCCGGCGGCTGAAGGGGAAGATGTGCAGTCCTCGCAGCCGGACGCAAATCCTGATGGGTTTCCGGACGGGATGCCATCGGAGGGTGCGCTCACCGGCGGCGCGGATCCTGACGCGCTGCCGGAGAACGCACCTCCGCTTTTTTATGATGCGCGGCAGCTGGCGCAGGTCCCCCTGCCGTCCTACCTGCGGCCGGCGGAAGGCGGCAGCGCGATCTTTCAGGGCACGCTGCACTATATCCAGCGTTCCCGATGCTGGCAGATCAAAGCCGCTCCCCAGGTCATTGAAACGCTGAAACGGCTCTGGCCCTCCGGTGGGTCCGGCCGGCGCGGCGAGATCCGGCATCCGGCCAGCCGGCGGGCCACGGAGGATATCAGCTGGGTCATGCAGCGCTGGCCGCTGATGATCGAAGGGGCCGATCGGACGCGCTGGCAGAGCGCCCTCGAACAGGCGCAGACGGCGTACAGACAGCGGATACTGGCACGGGAGCGGCCGCCGCTGGCGGAGCCGCCGGCAGCCTGCTTTGAAGGGCAGCTGCAGGGTTTTCAGAAGGCCGGCCTGTCCTTCCTGCTGATGACGCCGCACGCGCTGCTGGCTGACGAGATGGGTCTGGGGAAAACGGTCCAGGCGCTAGCTGCGCTCGGAAGCCTCCGGGCTTTCCCGGCGCTGATCGTGGTGCCCCCGCACCTGATCCTGAACTGGACCAGGGAAACGGAGCGTTTCCTGCGCGTCCGCGGTACGCTGCCGCGCATCCACGTACTGAAAGGGCTGACGCCCTATCCGCTGCCGGACGCCGACGTGTATATCGTGCATTATTTGCTGCTGCGCGGCTGGAAGCAGGCACTGGCTTCCCATCCTTTCCGCATGGTCATTTTCGACGAGATCCAGGAACTGCGGCGCACCGGATCCGAGAAATATTCCGCCGCCAGCCTGCTGTCGGAGCAATGCGAGCGGGTGATCGGCCTGTCGGGGACACCGATCTATAACCGCGGCGCGGAGATATGGAACGTCGTCAATATCCTGGAGTATCACTTCCTGGGCGATTATGACAGCTTCACCCGGGAATGGTGCATGGGCTACGGCAATCAGATCGTGCGGCATCCGGAAGAGCTTGGGGCGTATCTCCGCCAGGAAGGCCTGATGCTGCGGCGCACGAAGGCGGAAGTGCTGCCGGAACTGCCTGAAAAACGCCGGCTCGTGCAGCAGATCGATCATGACGACAGGCTGTACCAGCAGATGATGTCGCCTGTCTGGGAGCTGCTGAAAAAACTGGATACGCCCACGCTGACCGCTTCCGAACGCGCTTTGCTGGAAAACGAGGTCAGCCAGGGTGAGCGGCAGGCGACCGGCCTGTCCAAAGCGCCCTTTGTCTGCCAGTTTGTGCGCGCGCTGGTGGAAGCGGGGGAAAGCGTGCTGCTGTTCGCGCACCATCACAGCGTGATGGATCTGTACCGGAAAGAGCTGAAGGCGCTCCGGCCCGCCTTCATTACGGGCCGCGAGACCGGCGCTCAGAAAGAACAGAGCGCGGCGCGCTTTATGGAAGGCAGGACCAGCCTGTGCTGCGTTTCCCTGCGCGCCGCGAGCGGCCTCAACCTGCAAAAAGCGACCTGCGTCGTGTTTGGCGAACTGGACTGGTCGCCGGCTGTGCACGCGCAGGCTGAGGACCGCGCCCATCGAATGGGCCAGCGGGATTCATTATTGTGCTATTACCTGGTCGCGCCGGACGGCAGCGACCGGATCATCCAGGAAGCGCTCGGCCTGAAGGTCAGCCAGTTCACCGGCCTGATGGGCGAACAGCCCCAGAGCGAATCGGACCGGGAAGCCGACGCCGCCTTTGCCCGCCGACACGTGGCGGATATCATGAAGCGTCTCAATAAGGGCCGGCAGGGTCAGACATAATCCATCCAGGGCAGCGCCTCGTCGTCGCGGCCCGTCAGCTGTCCTTCTGACTTCAGGTCCACAAAATCATGCTGGCGCAGGGCTTCGTACAGGACGATGGCCACGGCGTTGCTCAGGTTCAGGCTGCGCGCTTCCGGCCGCATGGGGATCCGGATGCACCGGTCGTATACGCGGGACAGCAGGGATTCCGGCAGGCCTTTAGTCTCGCAGCCGAATACCAGGAAATCATCCGCGCCATACGAGACTTCCGTATAGCTCCGCGGCGCCTTGGTCGTCGCGAAATGGTAACGGGCCTGGGGGAATTCCGCCATCAGCCGGTCAAAGGAAGGCATGACGCGGATATTGACCAGGTGAAAATAGTCCAGCCCCGCCCGCTTCAGGTATTTGTCCGCCAATTGAAAGCCCAGCGGCTCCACAAGATACAGGTCCGATCCCGTCGCAGCGCAGGTTCTGGCGATATTGCCGGTGTTCTGGGGGATTTCGGGGCCATACAGGACAATGTTCATGCTTCTTCTCCGTTCAGCGCATACCTGAGGCCCATCAGCTGGATCGTCGTCAGGGAATCCGTCAGCATGTCCGGCAGGAAGGCCATGTCCCGCAGGTCGCGTCCCCAAATTTCCGCGTCCGACAGCACGGCGTAGCAAAGGCTGTCCGCCGGCATGTCCCAGCTCAGCCGGCTGAAGGACCGAAGGGCGGTCTCGTCCCGGCAGAGCAGCTGCCCCCGCATGCTTTCCTGCGGCAGCATATACCCCTCTTCCTCCCGGCGTATGCCTGTAAACAGCATGATGAGCGCTGCCATCGCCGACACCAGCCGGGGCGTGCGTTCATTCAGGAGCGGCAGGATATGCAGCGACCAGCTGCCGACCATCCCGTCCACCAGGTCCGCAAGACGCATGGAAGCCGGTTTGAAGCTCAGGTAGCGACAGGCCTGTATGACGGCTTCTTCACGGCCTTCCGGCGGCATCTGCGGCATCAGTTCATCCTGGAGCATATGACCGAACCATGGCCGGACATCCGGATGATTCATGGCGTCCGCGACGGTATCAAGCGACATCAGGAGCCCCACGGGGGTCAGCAGGCATTCCGCCTGCGCTTTCAGCAATACTTCTGAGCTGACGACTGAAAAACTGCGCATACTGTTCAAATCCGATCTGTTGAAGTTGTCAGGTAGTGATCCTGTTCCGCGGTCCGCATGATCAGCCTCCACGCGACGATGAACATCGCAATCACAAAGATGATGAACAGGATGAGGGGCAGGGTTTCCTGCAGGTTGCTCGCCAGCAGGTCAAACCAACCATGGGCGGCCGCCGGGACCAGTACCGCCAGGCAGTGCGACTGGCGGGCTTTCTGCTCCATGTGGGCACGGGCGTACCGCCGGGCCAGTCCGTACCAGACGCCCATGAACACCGAGAAGGAGATATGCGCCGGGATCGACACGATGCCGCGCATCAGCAGGACACCGGCGCCATAGCGGATCATGTAAATCACGTTTTCCGTCAGCGCGAATCCAGCGGAGACCGCAGCAGCATAGACCATACCGTCGTACAGGCAATTGAAATCGCCAGATTTCCATGTTTTCAGGCGCATCACGATGTACTTGCTGAATTCTTCGCCGATGCCGACCACGATAAACCAATGCAGCAGGTGAAACAGCAGGTTTTCCTTGTTGAACACCGCGTTCAGGACCGCGATGCCGGCCGTTTCCAGCAGCATGGCGATCAGGACGGAGGCGCAGCCAAGACCGACCAGCGTCCAGACCAGCTTCGGCGGTTCCGGTTCCAGCTGATCCTTTTTGCGTACGAACAGCAGGAGAACCAGCGCCGGGAGCACCGCCAGCGCGATGGCACGCGTCGCGGGAATTTCGAATATCAACTCAAACAGAATCTCCAACAGCATAACAGGCTGTCCTCCTTATTGGACAATGAACCTTGACGCAGATCATTCCAGGCTGAGCGAAGCAATATACTGTCCGATATCAAAGGGTTCCGCGGCGGCGTCCCTGCGCAGGTACAGCGGATGATGCGGATGGCCGCGCTTGCTCCTGTCGCCGTAGCAGACCCATTCGGGATCATATGCACCGGCTGTGCGGACAAAGCCTTTGAGAAGCTCCGTCAGGTAGGACCGTTTTTCAATCATCGCGCCCCAGGCGCACCATACGACCGGACGGCCGGAGGCCTGCCGGAGGGCAAATTCAAACGCCCGCTCGTTCTCCTGCTTCAGCTGCTGCGGATAGGCTTCCGACATATCATTCGGATCGGTTGCCCGCTGGGCGCACAGGTTCATCATCAGGAAGCTGTCAAACCCGTTCCCGAGGGCGATTCGTTCCACGCTCTGCAGCGTCGGATCAAGATGATCCGGACGGGCCGTTGAGGGGTTGATGCCGATGCAGATGAGCGGCCGCTTTCCCCGCGTCCCCAGCAGGTAACGGTACTCCGTGTAGACCGGCGGCACAAACAGCCACCTGCCGATATCGTAATCAGACTGCGGTACGTTGGCGTCCGCCAGCGCCTGTTCGAATGACGGGAAGCGCATCTGCCGGAGGTCACCGGAAGGCACATGGCGCCGGGCGGGCGGGACCGTCCTGTCCGAACGAGAATCCGGTATGATTTCATTGATCGACAGCTGACCCGGACATTGACGTTTCAAGCTTTCACCCCCCAGCCCTGCGATACACAGGCGAAGAAACCGTATCCATGATCAGCGCCTGCTTTCAGCGTTTCAGATTATACTGTCAGTTTTGAGGGCTGTCAAGCCGCCCCGGGACCCGTCCGAAAAGAGAAGAAACAGCAAAAGAAGCGGCAGCTCCGCCGTCCAGGCTCTTGCAATCCTCTGGCATTTCTGATACGATGGACGCATGGACATTGGTCTTCTGATCTGTCGCGGAACAACGGAGGTCGCACATGTCGGATTTCGGACGTTTTTATCTGGACAAGGAGAAGGACATCGTCGTCCTGCTGACGATGCAGCCAAACGGTGATCTTACCTATACCCTTCGGACGCCGCACCACCACACGGGCAACCTGATCACCAACCTCGCGCGGCTCTGCGGCCTGCCACTGAGCGAAGATCCGGAGGGGCTCAGAATCATCAAAGGCACGGTTCCCTGTTACGTGGACGGCTACAATCAGCGGCTGTATATCTTCCGGCTGGGCAATACCAAGGTCGCCAATATCTATCCCGACGGGCGGATCGAGATGAAGGCCTCCATTCCCGCCATTTCCAAGACGCTGATGAGCCAGACCAAGGACTATCAGCTGAGCATCGCCAAAACGATCGTCAAGACCTATATCTTCGCCGACTGCAAATTCGAGACCGACCTGCATACCCATATGAACGGCAACCTTCAGCCGGAAACGCTCATCGCGCTGGGCATCATGCACCAGGTCAGGTATCCGCTGTACTATATTAAAAAGCTGAACCTGGCCTGCACCCAGGCGCAGTGGGACCGGCTGATGGACCAGCGCGCCGCGGTCAGCCGTCAGTTTGAGGACTCGCCGCTCACCGGCCGCTACCTGGACCGCCGGATCGACGACAACACTTTTATCAATTTCGCCGACCTGATCCTGGGCAACCTGCCGCACGCGGCCGAAAACATCGAAAAAATCGCCGTGTCGCTGACCGTGCCGAAGGACGGACAGGCGGTGTTTGCCAACCTGGAAAAGACCTACCTGTACCGGTATGTCCTGAGCAAGGGCGTCCGCGATGAGCACCCCATCGTCCTGAATGATCCGGAAGTCCTTCCGCACCTGGACGTGGTGCGCATGCTGCTGCAGATGAGGAAGGACCGGACGCATCCCGTTTTTGCCCGGAATACGCTGCTGGAGGATGAGCTGCTCTGGATCGCCCGGCAGTACGCTTCCAAGGGGATCCGGTATGTGGAGATCACGGATACGGTGCTGACAAAGCCGGACAGCGTCCGCTTCCTGGCACAGGCCCATCGCGTGCTGCCGGCCATCACCGAAGAAACGGGCGTCGTCCTCCGATTTCTTGCCGGTATCCGCCGCATTCCGCTGACCATCATCAAGGACCAGGTCACGCCAAACGACTACCTGGCTGAAAACCTGCGGATCATCCGGGCCATCGCCTCCGATCCCTACGTCGCCGGCGCGGACATCATCGGCGAGGAGATCAACGATATCCTCAGCCTCCGGCGGGTCATCGACGAGCTGGTCCGCATCAGCGCCTGCGAGCCCGGCTTTGTCATCCGGATCCACGCCGGCGAAAACGACGGCCTGCGCGACAATGTTGCCAACAGCCTGCGCTGTGTCCGTGACGCGCTGGCACCCGGCCAGGAGATGCCGTTGCTGCGCATCGGCCACGGCCTGTACACGTGCAACCTGCGTTCCGACCGGGGGAAGCGGCTGCTTGCGGACCTGCGGGCCAGCAACGCCGTACTGGAATTCCAGATCACCTCCAACGTGCGGCTCAACAACCTGAGCACGCTGAAAAACCATCCGCTGAAAACCTATCTGAATGCCGGCATTCAGTGCGTCCAGGGTACGGACGGCGGCGCGCTGTACGGCACGGACTCGATTGATGAAGAGCTGGCGCTGGAAAAGCTCTTGGAGCTCAATCATGATGACCTGCTGAAGATGCGCCGGGCGGACGAAGCCTGCCTTCAGCGCAGCATGGCTGTGTTCGAGCGCAAAAAGGACGCTTTCCGCCTTCCCGAAGGCCAGACCGTCTGCGGGTGGTACAGCGAACGGATCAACAGCGCGGACAAGGCCAGCCGGCAGCTCGTCGACGCGGATGAGCGCATTCCCGCCCAGAGCGGGCTCGGGGACCAGCTGGCTGTCCTGCCGGCTGACCATCTGCCCGTTGTGATCGCCGGCGGCAGCTTCAACAACAGCCGGCACAAGACCCACATTGAGCAATGGGGCAAGGACGTGCTGGACCGCCTGCTGGCGGAAAGCGATCCGGGAAAGGTCTGTTTCGTCGTCGGCCACCGCCTGACGGGATATGAAGGCTATCTGGTCCGCCGGAACCGGGGGAGGTTCCCGGTCATCGCCATCGTACCCAACCTGCTGACCCGGGCGGAACTGAACCGCCTCCGCAGCAGCGGCATCGGCATCATGATCTCCATCGAATCCTCCGGCATGGGCCTGTACAAAAGCTTTGCCTATGAGGTTTTCAAGCGGCAGTGCAGCGTGCTGCTGGCTTTCGACGGCAATTCCGCCGCCGCCAACCTGATGCAGGAAGCCAAAAATGGCCGGTACAAGTGCCGGATCTATGCCAATCCGCATGCCCGCGACCTCTGGCAGAAGGCCCGGTCACTGACCGGATACGTACAGCCGATTTCGGCGCTGCCGCCCCTCTGAACAGGCAAAAAACGGGCCGGAATGCCGGATGAATTTTTGAAAAGGCCTTGAAATCATACGCATTTCAGGTTATAATAGCTTGGTTGACGGAAATGCTCTGTCATCGAACAGTTATCGAATGCCATCAAGGAGGATGAACAATGGCAAAAAAGTATGTGTATCGCTTTGAAGAGGGCAACGCGAACATGCGTGAGCTGCTCGGCG
>CACXEB010000030.1 GCA_902766515.1 uncultured Eubacteriales bacterium | reverse complement strand
TTCGAACCCCCGACCCACGGCTTAGAAGGCCGTTGCTCTATCCAGCTGAGCTACAGGCGCAAGCCGCGGAGCGATTTCCTCCGTCAACGGTACTGCGTATCGCTGACAGTTGCATATATTATCACAGCTCCGCGGCTTTGTCAATACAAATTTACAGAAAAATTGTTCAGGCGCCCGCCGGCGATTCATTGAGCCTGATATACGAACGAATCTTCGGTTTCAGCCGGGCAGGGCGTCCGTCCGGTACCGGATGCTTTCTTCTCTCTCCCACCGCCCGGTTGACCCCGGTCCCTTTGTTTGCTATACTGTACGGGCGGCCGCGCACCGGATGGCAAACGGCCGGAAGGAGAGGGATGCCATGATGAAGCAAGCCGCCGCCTGGCTGCTCGTGATCTGCCTGGCGGTCTGCCTGACGCCTGCGGCCCGCGCCGCGGAACCCCTGACGGAATGCGTGTTCGACGGCCTGGTGGTCCGTTACCCGGACAGGCTCTCCATCTTCGAGAGGGACCTGGGGCTGTTCCTGTATGACGGCGCCAGCCAGGAGTTCATCCAGTTCAACACCGGGCCGTTTCCGGAGGATCATCTCCTGACCGTGGAAGACATTGTCAGCTCCGGCGCCATCGAAAACCTGAAGCAGTCCGATTTCGGCTATGGATTCAGCTACACCTCCGGGGCGGAAATCATCCCGATCGGCGGCAGGGACTGGATCCACCTCAAAGGTGCCCGGGGAAATTCTCCCTTCTACCAATATATCACGATGGCCGGCAGCACGCTGCTCATCTGCACCGTCAAGGGCGATGGATGCAACGCAGACGCGCCCGCCGTGCTCGCGTCCCTCCGGAGTGCCGGACCCGATGACCTGTACAAGGCCCGGTATTCCGGCAATCACGAGGCTGCCCGTATCACCCGTCCCGACGCCCAGGGCGGTGAGGAGCTGGTCGGCTTTTCGAGCCCGGTCATTCCGATCGCCTACAGCGCCTTTGAGCAGGGTTTTCTCGATACCCTCAAGAAGCTGGCCCAGGTGGAGCAGCCCCGCTTTTCCGTCAGCCGCTGTTATTACTCCGACGGGCAGTATGTGCGGATCATCCGTGGCGGTCAAGCCACCAGCCGCGTGTATACTGCCGGTCCAAGCGAAACGGATCAGTTCACCGGCCTGTATTTCACCACCAGCAACAGGAAGGACGATCCGGTCTATCCTACGACCGCCATCCTGGTGGCCGCCTACAGCGCTTTCGGCCAGATGCGCGACGAGACCTTCGACCGTATTCAGACCCTCTACGACACCGGCGTCCCGGAAAACGCGAACGGCGCGGCCTTCTGGACGGAGAACGGCTACGAAAGCATGCTGGGCCAGACGGCCCGGGAAGGCTTCGCGCGGATCCGTTACACCGGCACCCTGCCCGACGTCCCGGTGAAGGCCCTGCCGGATCCCTCGTCTGACAGCCTGCCCGTTATCAACCGACCCGGTCTGACGTTGAACCGCTTTCTGAAGCGCTTCAACGCCATGGTCACCATGCTGACCCTGAAGCCGAGCCAGGCGGAGCTGCCGGACGGTCAGGGAACCGTCCTGGAAGACGGCGCTTTTTTGCTGAGTATTTCCCTGGATGGTCCGGCCGTCCTGAAGCTCTGGCTGAAAGACGAAAGCGACGACGCGCCCGTCACCCGCATCGGCATCGAGTGTCCCGCGGACGCGTCCGGCGGATTTGAATCCGCGTGCCTCGCGGCCCTGTTCGCGTCGACGGAACTGGCGCCGGAAGAAATGATCGACGTGCTCGAAATCGCCGATGACTCCGCCCCCATGGCCGTACAGCTCTGCGGCAGGCATCCCTATACTTGCGTGGACGGCGTCGCTCTGGATGCCGTGTGCACCGATAGCGGCCTCATTGCGGCCCTTTACGGCTTCGAACCCTGATGATCCCGGTCCTCAAGGACAACCCTCGGACAGCACACACCATACATCAAACAGGAGGTAACCCATGGCAAGACTGGACGGGAGAGCGGCGGACGCTCTCCGTGAACATGAAATCATCCCGGGCTTCGTGCCCACCGCGGCGGGCAGTTGCCTGATCCGCACGGGCAACACCCGGGTTATCTGCACCGCCTCCGTGGAGGAGGGCGTACCCGGCTTCCTTCGGAACAAGGGCCAGGGGTGGCTGACCGCCGAATACGCGATGCTGCCGGCCTCCACCGGATCCCGCAAAGCCCGGGACGGGCTCAAAAAGGACGGCCGCGGGGTGGAGATCAGCCGTCTGATCGGCCGGGCGCTGCGGCAGGCCGTTGACCGTCGGTATCTGGGCGAGCGCACCATTACCATCGACTGCGACGTGCTGACCGCGGACGGCGGCACGCGCACCGCCGCGATTACCGGCGGCTACGTCGCCCTGGCCCTGGCCATCCGGAAGCTGATGGCGGAGGGGTTGCTGAAGGAATCCCCCCTGATCCACCAGATCGCCGCGGTCAGCGCCGGCGTGGTGGGCGGTACGCCCTGCCTGGACCTCAGCTATCCGGAGGATTCCACCGCGGAGACGGACATGAACTTCGTCATGAACGAGCAGGGTTGCTTCATCGAGCTGCAGGGTACCGGCGAAGGGCGCGCCTTCACGCCCGAAGAGCTGAGCCGGCTCATCAGCC
The DNA here is from genome assembly GCA_902766515.1 of uncultured Eubacteriales bacterium. The sequence continues at coordinate 7,916 of CACXEB010000030.1, read as the reverse complement.
TGGGCAGCAAGGGCTGCCGGGAGCTGCTCGGGCTGCAGTCCAATGTCCTGCCCGGGTCGCTGCTGCCCCCCGTGAACAAGCGGAACCTGGTGATCGCCAGCAACAACGACCACAAGGTCAGCGAGATCCGGACCATGCTGGGCGACCGTTTCCATGTGCTGAGCATGAGCGAAGCCGGCTTCCATCAGGACATCGAGGAAAACGGGGCCACCTTCGAGGACAACGCCCTTATCAAAGCCCGCGCCGTAGCCCGGGCCACCGGCTACGCCGCCCTGGGGGACGACAGCGGTCTGAGCGTGGACGCCCTCGGCGGCGCGCCGGGCGTCTATTCCGCCCGATACGCCGGGGAACATGGCAACGACGCCGCCAACAACGCGCTCCTGATCCGCAACCTGGCCGATATCCCCCAGCCGTGGACAGCCCGCTTCGTGTGCGCCATGGCGTTGGCTCTGCCGGGCGGATACACCTGCGTGCGGCGCGGCGAATGCCCCGGCGTCATCATCGAAGAGGCCCGCGGGACCGGCGGCTTCGGCTACGACCCGCACTTCCTCTACGAGACCGGCGAAACCTTCGCGGAGATGTCCCAGGAGGACAAGAACCGCATTTCCCACCGCGCGCGCGCCATGGCGCTGATGATGGAGGAGCTGAAGACGCTATGCCCCGGGTGCTGAAGCGGATCCTGATCCTTTCGGATTCCCACGGCTACTCGCTGGAACAGATCCTGATGAAGGCGGAAAGCATGGGGCCGATCGACGCGGTCTTTCACGCGGGCGACGGCTGCCGCGACCTGCACCGGTATGAGTCCGCCCTCCCCCAGATCTACCAGGTCACCGGCAACTGCGACATCTTTCCGGCCGCGCAGGAGCTGACCTTCGACCTGTTCGGCAAGCGTTTCCTGCTGTGCCACGGGCACCGCTACAGCGTCAAGTCCACCCTGACCCTGCTGGAGGACCGCGCCCGGGAGGTCGGGGCGGACTGCGTTGTCTTCGGCCACACCCACGCGGTGTGCAACGAATACCGGGGGAAGATCCTCTTCCTCAATCCCGGCGCGGCGTGCGAGCACCAGTTCATGATCCTCCTGGTGCTGGACGACGGCACGCTCTACGCTCGGATCTATTCCTGATACTGATCGAAAGGGATGACCTGCTATGCCGCTGGACGGCTTGACCCTGAGCTACGTGGTCCGGGAGACCCAGGACCTGGTCGGCGGGCGGATCGACCGCGCCAACCAGCCGGAAAAGGACATCGCCGTCCTGCTGGTCCGGCACCACAACCGCAATGACCGGCTGCTGCTGAGCGCCAGCCCGGCCATGGCGCGGTTTCACATCACGGACGAGGCTTTCGCCAATCCCGACCAGGCGCCCATGTTCTGCATGCTGATGCGCAAGCACCTGATCGGCGGCCATATCGAGTCCATCACCCAGCCCTTCGGGGACCGGGCCGTGCGGATCGCCGTCACCAGCCGGGACGAGCTGGGCGAGGCCGGGCTGTACGAGCTCTGGCTGGAGGTCATGGGCCGGCACAGCAACCTGTCGCTGGTGAAGGACGGGCGGATCATCGACTGCATCCGCCATGTCGGCGCAGACATGAGCCGGGTCAGGCACATGCTGCCCGGCCTACCGTTTGATCCGCCGCCCCGCCAGGACAAGCTGACGGTCGCGGATCTTCAGCCGGACGCCCTCGCCGGGCGGCTGGCCGAAGCCGGCGGTGCCCTGTCCTCCGCTTTGCTCAAGAGCGTGACGGGGCTGTCCCCCATCAGCGCGCGCGAATGGGCTTTCCGGGCCACCGGCCTGATGGACGCCCGGACAGAGGACATCAACATTCCCGAAGCGGCGCGGAAACTCTGCGATTTCGCAGCCCGCCTGCCCGGTTTCGCGCCGCCCATGCTGCTGGTGGATGATGCCGGCCGGAAGGTGGACTATTTCCCCTTCGCGTACCTGAGCCAGCCCACCGACCGGCAGCAGCCCTGCCCGGGCATCAGCGCCGCGATGAGCAGCTTCTACAGCCTCCGCGAGCGGGCCGACCGCATGCAGCAGAAGACCGCCGCCCTGCGCCGCACCCTGAAAAACGCGCTGGACCGGGACGAGAAGAAGCTGACCGTGCTGGAGGACGCGCTGACCGAAGCGGCCGACGCGGACCGCTACCGGCTGTACGGCGAGCTGCTGAGCGCGCAGCTGCACCTGCTGAACAAGGGCCAGCGGGAGGCGGTGGTGCCGAATTTCTACGAGGAGCCGGGGCATACCGCGCGAATCCCGCTGGACGAGACCCTTTCCCCCGCCCAGAATGCCCAGCGGTACTTCAAGCGCTACAAGAAGGCGCTCGCCTCCCGAAAGACCTCCGCGGAGCAGAAGGAGCTCTGCCTGGCCGAGATCCGCCTGCTGGAGGAGGCCCTGTTCGACCTTGACCAGTGCGAGACGCCCGCCGACCTGCACGACGTGCGGCAGACCCTCGTCAGCCAGGGGCTGCTGAAGCCCGAGCGCGCCGCGCGGAAGAAGAAGCCCCCGGTCAGCGCGCCCATGCGCTTTACGAGCAGCGAGGGCTACACGATCCTCGCGGGCAAGAACAGCGTACAGAACGAGCGCCTGACCCGCGAGGCGGACGGCGACGACCTCTGGCTGCACGCCAAGGACATGCCCGGATCCCACGTCATCCTCTGCCTGCGGAACGAGGCCGTGACCCCCACCGCGCTGATGGAGGCCGCCCGGATCGCCGCCTGGTACTCCAGGGGCCGCGGCGCGGGCGTTCCGGTGGACTACACCTTCCGGCGCTATGTCAAGAAACCCGGCGGCACGCCCCCCGGCTACGTGACCTTCACGCACAACCGGACCCTGCTGATCAACGCCTCCGAAAGCGACCTGCCGCCCGCCGTGGAGCAGTCATCCTCATAAGTGCCCATATAATGCCACATTTCAATCCGATTTCCTGCGGAAAAGGCCGATTTTTGGCCGTTTTTGGGCTGGAATTTTTCAGAACTTCATGGTATAATTCATTCAAGGACGTATCGTCGCAGTGCATACGTCAACAGGCTATCAATATTTTCTGCAACGGCCCAAACAACCGTCTGATATCGTATATTGATCTGATCATACCTACCCCATGAAAGAAAGGAAGCATTTATGGCAGCGACCCAGAAAATCCGCATCATCCCGCTGGGCGGCGTTGAGGAAGTCGGAAAGAACATCACCGTCATCGAATACGGAGACGACATCATCGTCGTGGACTGCGGTGCGGTCTTCCCCAAGGAGGACATGCTCGGCATCGACCTGGTCATCCCGGACGTGAGCTGGCTGGTCGAGAACCGGGACCGCGTGCGCGGCTACGTGATCACCCACGGCCATGAGGACCATATCGGCGCCCTCCCCTATGTCCTCCCGCAAGTGCCGGCGCCCGTGTACGGCACCCGCCTGACCCTCGCCCTGATCGAGGCCAAGCTCCGCGAGCACCATGTGCAGGGCATCACCCTGAACACGGTCAAGCCCCGCGACGTTATCCAGCTGGGCGCCTTCTCCGTGGAATACATCCACGTCAACCACTCCATACCCGGCTCCTGCGCGCTGGCTATCCGCTGCCCGGCGGGCCTGATCGTGCATTCCGGCGACTTCAAGATCGACTTTACCCCCGTCGACGGACAGGTGACCGACCTGTGCACCCTGGCGCGGCTGGGCGAGGAAGGCGTGCTGGCCCTGCTGTGCGAAAGCACCAACGTCGAGCGGCCGGGCTACACGATGTCCGAAAAGAATATCGGCAACACCTTCAACAAGCAGTTCCGCGACGCGGAGGGCCGCGTCATCATCGCCATGTTCGCCAGCAACATCAACCGCCTCCAGCAGGTGGTCAACTGCGGCATGAACTACGGGCGCAAGGTCTGCTTCGTCGGCCGGTCGATGGTCAACGTCAGCCAGGTGGCGATGGAGCTGGGCGAGCTGGTCATTCCGGCCGACTCGCTGATCGAGATGGACGAGATCGACAATTACCCGGACAACCAGATCCTGATCCTGACCACCGGCAGCCAGGGCGAACCGATGAGCGGCCTGACCCGCATGGCTTACGCAGAGCACCGCAAGCTGCAGATCAAGACGACCGACCGCGTCATCATTTCCGCCACCCCCATCCCCGGCAACGAGAAGCTGGTCTCCCGCGTGATCGACCAGCTGTACCGCTGCGGCGCCACCGTCATCTACGACGCCATGGCGGAGGTCCACGTCTCCGGCCACGCCTGCCAGGAGGAGATCAAGCTGATGCACGCGCTGGTCAAGCCCAAGTATTTCATGCCCGTGCACGGCGAATACCGCATGCTCTGGCAGCACGCCGAGCTGGCGGAAGCCATGGGCACCCCGCAGCAGAACATCATCGTGCCCGCGCCGGGTTGCGTGATCGAGGTCAGCGAGGACGCCCTGACCATGGGCGAGCCGGTCACCTGCGGCGAGGTCCTGGTGGACGGCCTGGGCATCGGCGACGTCGGCAACGTCGTGCTGCGCGACCGCAAGCACCTGAGCCAGGAAGGCCTCATCATCGTCGCGATGGCCTTCGACCGGACCGGCGGCGTGCTGGTATCCGGCCCGGACGTGATCTCCCGCGGCTTTGTCTACGTCCGCGAGAACGAGGACATCATCGACCAGATCCAGGACGTCGTGCGAGCCATCATCCTGAGCTACGGCCGCATCGACGGCAGCGACTGGCCGATCATCAAAAACCGCATCAAGGACGAGCTGCACCGTTTCATCTACGACAAGATCAAGCGCAACCCGATGATCCTGCCGATCATCGTCGATCTGGGCTGACGCCCGAAGCGCTCCAATATGCCTATGGATATTCAGACCGCTGAAAACAACCTGGCCGAAGCCCTCCGGCAGACGCCGGAGTACCAGGATTTCATCCGCGCCCGCGACGTCGTGTTCGCAGACGGCGTCAGCGCGGCGCTGCTCAGGGAATATGAGTCCCTGCAGACCAAGCTCCAGATGTACGCGCTGACCGGCAAGGAAGCCGGGTCGGGCGACATCGACCGCTTCACCCAGCTGAACGGGCTGATGTCCCTGTCGCCGCAGACCGGCGCATACCTGCTCAGCAAGGTGCGGATGCACAAACTGCTGGCGGACGTATTCGCGTCCCTGTCCGAGGCCTGCCAGCTGCCGATTGAAATGCCAACCTTATGAAACCATCCGACGAAAAGCCCTTCTACACGCGCCGCCAGCAACATCAGGAGCGCGCTTACGGCCCTTACTGGTACAGCGGAATCTGGTCTGTCCTGCGTCAGGCACTGATTCTGCTGTGCGCTTTTTTGGTGGTCTTCGGGCTGATCACCAGCGCCGTCCGGCTGGTCCGCAGCCAATATTTTGACGCGGTGGACCCGAAGGATACCACACCCGTCGCGTTTACGGTCGCCTCCGGTACCAGCCTGACGCGGGTGGCCGCCAACCTGGAGGAGCAGCAGCTGATCCGCAGCCGGTCCGTCTTCCGCTATTACGCCGACCTGCTGGGCTACAGCCAGAAGATCCAGGCGGGCGACTATACCCTGAACCGCGGCATGGACCTGCCCGAGATCATCGGCACGCTGATCTCCGGTGACGGCAAACCGCTCGTGCGCAATATCACGATCGTCCCGGGCTGGACGGTGCCGGACATCGCCCGGTACCTGACCCAGCAGCGCGTCCTCAAGGAAGAAAGCGATTTCCTGACCCTGTGCCAGTCCGTCGAGGGATATGACAGCTATTACTATATCCACGACATCCTGGCGGACGGCAGCGCCGCCCGCCGTAGCTACCCGCTGGAAGGCTACCTGGCGCCGGACACCTACGAGATCTACACCAGCGCGACCGCGGACGATATCATCCGCAAGCTGCTCAGCCAGACGGGCACCGTCTTCACCAGCGCGTATTTTGACCGCCTGGACGCGCTGAACAGCCGCTGGAAGACCCGCTATACGATGGACGACATCATCATCATGGCGTCCGTGATCGAGAAGGAGGCCGGCGCGGGCGATTTCGCGCGCGTCGCGGCCATCTTCTACAACCGGCTGCGGGCCGGCATGCGGCTGCAGAGCGACGCAACGGTCAAGTACCTGACGGGCATCAGCCGCCTGGCCCTGACCGGTGAAGACACGGCGGTCTCCTCCCCCTACAACACCTACCTGCGCGACGGCCTGCCGGCCGGTCCCATCTGCTGCCCGTCGCCCCAGGCGATCTACGCGGCGCTGTACCCGGACGAGGCCTTTATGGTCGCCGGCCAGCAGTACTACTATTTCTGCACGCGCGAGCCGGAGAGCGGACAGCTGTACTTCAGCCGCACCCTGGCCGAGCATGAGGCGGCCGTCGCGCAATACCGCCCCCTCTGGGAGGCCTGGGACGCGGCGCACCGCGGCGCGGGAGAAACCGATGAATAATCAAAGACCGGAACTGCTTGCCCCGGCTGGCGGCATGGCGCAGCTGAAAGCCGCGCTGCGCTTCGGCGCGGACGCCGTATACGGCGGGCTGCCGCGCTTCGGGCTCAGGGCGTCCGCCGACCTGTTCACCTGGGACAGCCTGCCGGAAGCGCTGCGCCTGGCCCATGACGCGGGCGCGCGGTTTTACCTGACCCTGAACATCCTGCCCTACGACGATGAGCTGGACGACCTGGCGGAAACCGCCGCGCGCGCGGCCGAAATGGGCGTGGATGCCGCGCTGGTCTCCGATCCGGGCGCGTTCCTGCGCATCCGCGCGCGCGTCCCCCGGCTGCCGCTGCACGTCAGCACCCAGGCCAACGTGATGAACGCGCCCACCGCCCTGCTGTACCGCGACCTGGGGGCGAGCCGCATCGTCCTGAGCCGGGAGCTGTCCCTGGAGCGTATCGCCGCGCTGCGCAGGCAGCTGCCGGACAGCCTGGAATTGGAAGCTTTCGTGCACGGCGCCATGTGCATGGCCTATTCCGGCCGGTGCATGCTGTCCGACCACCTCGCGGGCCGGGGCGGCAACCGCGGCGCGTGCGCCCAGCCCTGCCGCTGGCAGTACCGCCTCGTGGAGGAAAAGCGCCCCGGCGAGGTCATCAGCGCCGAGGAGGACGGCCGGGCCACCAGCATCTTTTCCGCCTATGACCTTTGCATGCTCGCCCACCTGCCGCAGATGCTGGATGCCGGGATCCGCTCGCTCAAAATCGAAGGCCGGATGAAGACGGCGTTCTATGTCAGCCATGCCGTCTATTGCTACCGGCGCGCCCTCGACCTGTTGGCGGAAGAGGGTGAAGAAGCATACCGGGCCGCTCTTCCGGGCCTGATGAACGAGCTGGAGAAAGCGAGCCACCGCCCCTTCAACACCGGCTTCTACTTCGGGAAGCCGCAGCCGGCCGGCGGCGCGCCCGGCGTCACGCAAAGCATGGAATACACCGCCGACGTGGCGGGCGCGGAAAACGGGCAGCTGCTGCTCCGCGTAAAGAACCGCTTCTATGTCGGCGACACGCTGGAAGTGCTGACCCCTGCCGGCGTCCGCCTCCTGCCCGTGACCGCCATCACGGACGAGCTGACCGGCGAAGCCTTGTCGACCGTGTCCGTCGCGGGGCAGGCCGTGCGCGTCCCCTGTGGTTTTACCGCGGAGCCCGGCGATTATGTCCGCGGCCCCAACCGCAACCACCAGGAACAGCATTGATTTTCAACCTTTTCAAGGAGGTTTTCCCATGTTTGACACGGCCATTATCGGCACCGGCCCCGCGGGGCTGTCCGCCGCCCTGACGCTGAAGCTGCACGAAAAATCCATCCTCTGGTTCGGATCCAGGGCCATGAGCCCCAAGGTGGAAAAAAGCGAAAAGATCGCCAACCTGCCCGGGATGGGCCTGATCACCGGCGCCGACCTCAACCGACGCTTCCAGGAGCACGCGGCGGCGCTCGGCCTGGAACCGACCGAGCGCATGGTCACCAACATCATGCCGAACGGCAAGGCGTTTTCGCTGCT
>CACXEB010000029.1 GCA_902766515.1 uncultured Eubacteriales bacterium | reverse complement strand
GTCGTCCACCGTCATCCAGGTCAGGAAATGGAAGCGGCGGTCCAGCACGTACTGCTCCACCTCGTCCATGCTGGCACCCTGCATATACAGGTCGTGGGCGCGCATGACCAGCAGGCTCATCGGGCCGGAAATCAGTAGCGTGTCGACGATCTTCAGCTTGCGTTCGGGATATTTCTTGAGCAGGATGTCCCGCGCTTCCTTGGCGTTTTTCTGCGTGCCGGACATGTTGGAGGAGAACGCGATGAACAGGATGTCCTTTTCCTTCAGGATCGGCTCGAACAGCTCCAGGTAGCTCTGGGTCGGGAGCAGCGATGTCACCGGTGCCGCGCCCTCACGCATCTTCTGGAAAAACTCGTGCGGGTCGTTGGTCCGGCCGTTGTCGTCCATATACTCCCTGCCGTCGATGGCGTAGGGCATTTTGACCACCTGGATGCCCCGCGCGTCGGCAATATCATAAGGCAGATCGCTGTCGCTGTCTGTCATAAATACATAATCCTGCGGCATGACGCACTTCCTTCCTTCTGTCGTACTTTGTATGCAAGCGGCAACTGGACAAAAATGTGTCGCTACCTTGACATTATATGCTTTATTCGCTGAAATTGCAAGTACAGGCGTCAGAAATTAAAACAATTGCGGATCGCTTCGCTGAGGGGAGCGCCGTATTCGTCCACCTGAAACGCCTCGCCGTACACGGTTTCCGCCGGAAAGCGGTCCGGAAAACGCGCCGCGGTCGCATGGAAACGCCTGCGCAGCCGCGCCCGCAGCGCCTCGGTCTGCGCCTCTTCCGACCTGGCTTCCAGTACGTCCGTCCACTGTCCGTCGTAGGGCAGCCACTCGTACATCTGGGACCGGTGGGCGAGCACCGCGTCGACCTTCCGGTCGATCACGCTGTCCAGGGAAACGCACAGGTCGGGACGGAAGGGCGTCGGATCGGTGAAACGGTCTTCGCAGGACAGGATCACCGGCGCGTTCCGCAGGGCGGGGACGTCCGGGCAGATCAGGGGCACGCCGACCAGGTAGCTCGAGTCGTTGACCAGCTGGCCGCAGGCCCGGTGATCGGGGTGGTAGTCGCACTTCCGGTGGGTGATGATCACATCGGGCCTGTTGATGCGGATATAGCGGATCAGCCGGTCCCGGAGCGCCACGCCGGGCGTCAGATACCCGTCGTCCACGTCCATCGTCTCATACCGGATCCCGCCGAACCGCCGCGCGGCTTCCTCCATCTCCCCGAGGCGGCGCGTCCGCAGGGATTCGGGGGTCTCGGACATGTGGCCCGCGTTGCCGTTGGTCATGGACAGAAAAATGACCGCATGGCCCCGCTGCCTCAGCAGGATGGCCAGCCCGCCGCACTTGAGGTCCATATCGTCGGGGTGGGCGCCGATCATCAGGAAGGTCAGCACGGCTTCGCCTCCTTCGTGAGCAGGTCGCACACGGCCCGCACGGACTGGATCGACTGATCGCAGCCGTACACCGCGCAGGGCGCGAAGGGCACGTGCCGGAGAATGTGGGGCGAATCAAGGCACACGAAGCACAGCCGCGGGTTCAGCCTGTGCACGGCGCGGATGTCCTCCAGCAGGCGCACGCATTCCGCCTCGTTGATGACGGAGAAGACCACAGCCGGCGCGGCGGCGATCTCCGCGCCGAGGGCATGGAGGTCCGGGCTTTCGTCAAATTCCACGGCTTTTCCGCCGGTCCTCGCGGCGGCCAGGGGCGCGAAGGAGTCGAACAGCTGGTCACCTTCCTCCACGCCCAGCCGGGCGAAGGATTTGCGGGACAGGAAGAGCGTGCCCGCGGGCAGCGGGAGCAGGCCCGCGGTATCCCGGCTGACCCGCGCCGCCTGCTGCGCGATGGCCCGGGCGAAGGCCTCGTGGGCGGCCCAGTTCAGCGCGCCGGCGTTTTCGGCCGGGTACATATCGCCCAGGGCGAGCTTGAAGGCGACGATCCGGCGCACGGAATCATCCACGCGTTCCATGGACAGCTCGCCGCTGCGGGCGGCTTCCACCATCCGGGCCACGATGGGCGGCTGGATGTCGATGCCGTCCGGGTCCGCGTTGTCGCCGCCGTTGCCGATGATCACCATGTCGCAGCCCGCCTGCGCCGCCAGCACCGCGGCATTGGCCGCGCCGTACTTCTGCTCGACAGCGGCCATCAGCACGTCGTCGCTGAGGATAAGCCCCCGGAAGCCGAGCTGCTGCCGGCAGAGCCCCTGCAGCACCACGTCAGACACGGTGTTGGGGATGCAGCGGTCGTCGAGGGCAGGGTAGCAGGTATGGGAGGTCATGATGCTGCACATGCCGTCGCGCATCGCCGCCCGGAAGGGGACCAGGCGCTTTTCCATGATCTCTTCGCGGGTGTCGCAGTTGACGACGAATTCAAAGTGCGTATCCCCGCGCCCGTGTCCGCGGCCCGGGAAATGCTTGCCGCAGTCCAGGATGCCGGCGGCCCGCAGGCCCCGCGCCATGGCCCCGGCATACTGCGCGACCGCTTCCGGGTCGATGGCGTAGGACCGGTTGCTGTGCGCGGGCGGATCGTCGTCCAGGTTGCAGTCCAGCACCGGGGCGAGATCGTGGAAGATGCCCAGCGCCTTCATCTCCGTGCCCATGATGTAGCCGGTCACAAAGGCGTTGTCCGGGCCGCCGGACGCGCCGACGGACATCGCGCTGGGGAAGACCGTCGCCCCCTTGCGGATGCGTGTCACGCGGCCGCCCTCCTGGTCGATGGAAATCAGCGCCTGCAGCCCGGTGGCCGCCGTTACCTCGTCCTGGATGGCCCGGTTGAGCGCCGCGAGCTGCGTCCGGCCGGCGCAGTTCTTGCCGAACAGGATCACGTTGCCGATCCGGTTGTCGCGCAGGAAGGCGCGCGTCCGGTCGTCCATCTCCGTCACTTCGATGCTGGCGATGACCATCTGGCCGATTTTCTGCTCCAGCGTCAGGGAGCGTACGATTTGTTCCGCCCGGTCCAGCGGGAGCTCACGGATATCCATATGCAGAAGCCTCCTTATTATTCATGCTGTCTGGTGCTGTGACTGTCCAACGGAAAAATAGCACAAACCGCGGGATTTGTCAAACGCCGGATGGCGAAATATGAAAAAATGTCTTGCCAAAGCATTGCGTATCTGGTATAATAAGCCCAGCTGAAGGCCAAATAACCAATCCCATTTTTCCAAACAACCTGTGTTGACTGAAAAGGAGGAAAACTGCATCATGAAGAAACTCTTGAGCGCTGCGCTGATCCTGGCCATGCTGCTGTCGCTGGCTCCCATGGTGATCGCCGAGGACGCCCCCACCGTGGTCACGATGGCCCTCTGGCACTCCAGCGACCTGGACGACGGCAAATGGTACAAATCCAACGAAATCAAAATGCTCCGTGAGCTCTACAACATCGACCTTCAGTATCAGTATTATGACACGGACCAGTTCGCCATGCTGATGGCCAGCCAGGACCTGCCGGACATCATGACCTGCGGCCAGGACTACCTGGAGACGGTCCGCAGCAACGGCTACGCGCTGAACCTGGACGAATACAAGGATCAGCTGCCGAACGTCTTCTCTGACACCTACACCGCCACCAACGAGCTGTCCCGCGCCATGCTGGGCGGCGAGAACCATGAGCTGCTCTTCCTGTTCCCCATGATCGGCCCGGAAGAGACCAACTGCAACGACAACACCTCCTGGGGCATCCGCGTGCGCTGGGACCTGTACAAGCAGCTCGGCTGCCCGGAAATCAAGAACGCGGATGACTGGATCGACGTCATGAAGAAGATGGTGGAGCTGTATCCGGAGACCCCGAACGGCGAAAAGGTCTACGGCATCGGCACCTGGAAGGCCTTCTCCCGCTTCTACCAGACCGGCTGCCTGCTGATCGACGGCGGCAACCTGAACCCCTGGGTCTATGGCGGCACGATGTACATGAGCGGCTGGGATGACTGCAAGCTGTACAACGGCTACACCAACGAGGAGCGCTCCGCCTACTGGACCGCGATGAAGTTCTTCAACAAGGTCTGGCGCGAAGGCCTCTTCGACGAGGAATCCTTCTACATGACCTCCGACCAGCTCAAGGCCAAGGTCCGCGCGGGCCGCTACGTGGCCGCCGTGCCGTACGAAGGCAAGGAATTGTATGCGGAGCTCAGCAAGGATGATCCTGAAACCATCACCGCGATCATCAGCGTCGGCTCCAACGCCGGCTTCTGCTTCGCCAACAAGCCGCAGCTGACCGGCAACGCGCCGTCCGACAACATCTTCATCAACAAGAAGGCCAAGAACCTTGACGCCGCGCTGACCGTGCTCAACTTCTTCTCCGATCCGGACATGGTCCGCTCCTGCTTCAACGGCATCAAGGGCGTTGACTGGGACTATGACGAGAACGGCGTGCCGCACCTGACGGAAAAGGCCCTGAACGACATTCAGACCTACGGCGCCGGCACCAACGAGCTGTATGAGGCGACCGGCATCTACGGCGGCTTCTCCGAGTGGACCCGCTTCACCTCCACCGGCATCCATCCCGACGGCTATCCCTATGACCTGACCCAGACCTACGAAGTCCGCGCCATGACCCTGAACTCCTGGCAGAAGGACTTCTCCGCGTACTACGGCGTCAGCTGCCCGTCCGAATACTACATGCAGCAGGTCAACGCCGGCCTGGTCAACGACCTGTCCAACGACTACGGCCAGATGGTGGCCCTGGGCATCAGCGAGATCCCCATGGACATCAAGCGCATCATGGATGAGTGCGCCTCCATCGCCGAACGCGCCATGCCGGAACTGATCATGGCGAAGACGGACGAGGAGTTCGAAGAAGTCAAGGCCCGCCTGCTGACCGAATGGGAAGAGGCTGACGAGCCCGAAGCCTGGGCCTGGTGCGAGAACGCCTTCAACGAAGCCAAGGCTGTTGTGCAGCCCGCGTTCGATCTCTACAAGAGCGGCAAGTAATCCATCGCTGTTACGCATCCGAAGAGGGGCCAGGTACTGCCTTGCCCCTCTTCGGTATTCCGGACAACCCCGAGGAGTAAGCCTATGACCGTGATCCGCCAAGCGGGACGTTCCCGAAAAAAGAAGAACTGGCAGCTGTTCTTCATCCTGCTGCCGCTGCTGGTCCTGGTGATCCTGTTCCACTATGTGCCGCTGGCGGGATGGGTGCTGTCGCTGTTTGAGTACAAGCCCGGCTATCCGCTGCTGCAGAACAAGTTTGTCGGGCTGAAGTACTTTCAGATGATCCTGACCAAGTCCGCGACCCGCCGGGTCATGCGGAACACGCTGATCTTCTCCAGCCTGGACTTCCTGACCCTGCCGCTGCCGATGCTGCTGGCGATCCTCCTGAACGAGATCCGCTCCAACCGCTTCCGCAAGATGGCGCAGGTGGTCACCACGCTGCCGCACTTCATCTCTTGGGTCATCGTCTACTCCCTCGCGTTTGCGCTCTTCAGCTCGGAGGGCCTGCTCAACCAGCTGCGCGCCGGCATGCACGCGGGTTCCCAGAGCGTGCTGACGGACCGCAACGCGGTTTACTGGTTCCAGACGCTGGTGACGATCTGGAAGGGCCTGGGGTGGAGCGCCATCATTTATATCGCGGCCATCGCCGGGATCGACCAGGAGCTGTACGAAGCCGCGACGGTGGACGGCGCCGGGCGGTTCCGCTGCGCGCTGCACGTGACGCTGCCGGGCCTGATGCCGACGTTCATCGTGCTGATGCTGCTGCGCATCTCCAACTTCATCAATTCCGGCATCGACCAGTACTACGTGTTCCAGAACAACATCATTTCCAACAATATCGAGGTGCTGGACCTGTACGTGTACACGGTCGGCCTGAAGAAGCAGGATTATTCCTACGCCATCGCCGCCGGCATCATGAAGTCTTTTATCAGCATCACGCTGTTGTGCATCGCCAATCTGACCGCCAAAAAGGTCCGCGGCGAGTCGATCCTGTGAAGGAGGGGAGCGTATGAGCCAAGCCGAAACTTCCCGCCGCAGGGGCAACAGGATCCGCGAATCGGCCAGCCGCAAGGCGTTTGTGGTCTGCAATTACCTTTTCTTCCTCCTGCTGATCCTGGTCTGCGCGTTCCCGCTGTATTACATCCTGATCCAGTCCCTGTCGGGCTCCCACGTGGCCGGCAAGGGCATTCTGGTACCCTATCGCCCGACGTTTGCCAACTATACGGACGTGTTCAAAATGGAAGGTATCCTGGACTCGCTGCTGATCTCCGTGGCGCGCACGGTCTGCGGCACCGTGATCACGGTGTTCTGCTGCATGCTGATGGGCTACCTCTTCACCAAGGAGGAGCTGCCCGCGCGCAAATTCTTCTACCGCATGGTGACGGTGACCATGTACGTGTCCGGCGGCCTGATCCCGACCTTCCTCGTCATGCGGATGTACGGGCTGCTGAACACCTTCTGGATCTACATCCTGCCGACCGCGATCAGCGCCTATTACGTGATCCTGATCAAGACCTATATCGAGGGCCTGCCCAAATCGGTCGAGGAGAGCGCCATGATCGACGGCGCGGGACCGATGACCGTGTTCATGCGGATCATCCTGCCGATGTCGCTGCCCATCGCCGCGACGATCGCGGTCTACGCGTCGGTATACCAGTGGAATTCCTGGTTTGACAACCATATCTATACCTTTACCAACAATGCCCTGACCACCATGCAGTACAAGCTGTACAAGTTCCTGAACCAGGCGGAGCGGCTCGCGGAGCAGATCGACAAGATGTCCGGCGATACCTCGCGCGTGGACAACGCGCTGACGCCCCAGGGGGTGCGCATGACCGTCACGGTGATCGCCGTGATCCCGGTGATGCTGATCTACCCCTTCCTCCAGCGGTATTTCATCAAGGGCATCAACATCGGCGCCGTGAAAGGATAATCCAGGATACGTATGGACATTCAGGCATGGGCGGACCGGCTGGTGCCGGAGGAGACCGCGCTGATCCGCGAGCTGTGCGCCATCCCGGCTTTTTCCGGGTTTGAGGCGGCGCGGGCGGAGTATATATCGGACTGGCTGCGCCGCTGCGGAGGCGAACCCTTCATCGACGGCGCGGGCAGCGTATGCCTGCTGTTCGGGGCGGATCTGCCCGGCGGGCTGCGGGTCTACTCGGCGCATATGGATACCGTGTTCCCCATGGATACCGCGCTCACGATCACGGAGACCGAAACAAGGCTGTGCGCGCCGGGCGTGGGGGACGACACGGCGAACGTCGCCGCTTTGATGCTGCTGGCGCGGCACTGGCTGGAGACGGGCGCGAAACCGGTCTGTCCGGTGCTGATGGCATGGAACACGGGCGAGGAAGGCCTGGGCAACCTCCGGGGCGTCCGGGAGATCTGCCGTGTCTATGGCGGGCGCATGGCGCAGCTGATTACCTTCGACGGCACGTACCGGCGGGTGGTGGACCGCGCGGTCGGCTCCCTGCGCTGGCAGGTGTCGGTCCGCACCGAGGGCGGCCATTCCTACGCCGCGTTCGGCAACCGGAATGCCATTCACCAGGCGGCCGAGCTGATCCATGCCCTGTATCTGATGCGGGTGCCCGCGGAGGAGCATACGAAAACCACCTATAATGTGGGGACGATCACGGGCGGCCATTCCGTCAACTCCATCGCGGAGGAGGCGGCCTTTACCTTCGAATGCCGTTCCGACCGCCAAGACTGCCTGGACGTCATGCGCGGGATGTTTGAGGGCATCCTGGCCGGCTACCGGGCTATGGGCTGGGATATCGGCGTGACGGTCCTGGGCGAGCGGCCGTGCATGGGCGCGGTCGATCCGGACCGGCATGAGGCGCTGCTGGCTGCCTGCGAGACGGATATCGCCGCAGTGACGGGTGAGCAGCCCACGCGCGGCTCCTCCTCCACCGACGCCAATATCCCGCTGTCCTTAGGGATCCCTGCCACATCCTTCGGGCTGTATATCGGCGGGCAGTCGCATACGATCGCGGAGTGGCTGGACAAGGGCACCCTGGCCGCCGGGCTGCGGATCGGCCTCCGGGTGACGGGCCGTGCGTTTGAAGCTTGAAGGAGGAACCATCGGATGAAAATACGCGCGCGCTGGCTGCTGGAGCGGGATCAACTGGCCATGGACCGCCTGGTCACGGTGGAAAACGGCCGGATCGCCGAGGTGGCGCCCTGCCGGGGCGACGCCGGCGACTGCTTTTTTGAATACCTGACCCCGGGACTCATGGACCTGCATTGCCACGGAGGAGAGGGCTTCAGCACGCTCGACGGGGACCTGACCACGATCGGGCCCTTCCTGAACAGGATGCTGGAGGCCGGAGTGACGGATCACCTGCTCACGCTGTCCGCCGCGCCCGCGGATGTCATGCGGCGCGGCCTGGAGATCGCCCGGCAGGCCATGCGGCTGCAGGCGGAGGGCGCGCTGGGCGGCAGCCGGATCCTCGGCGTGCACCTGGAGGGGCCCTTCCTGAGCGGCGCCAGCGCGGGCGCAATGCTGCCAGGGGCGATCGTGCCGCCCGACGTGGCGGCGTACCAGGCGTATTTTGATGGGTATGAGGACATCATCCGGCTGGTGACCCTCGCGCCTGAGGAAGGGGACGCGGACGGCCTGATGCGCTGGCTGCGCGGCGCGGGCGTCCGCGTACAGGCGGGCCACACCGCCGCGACCTACGACCAGGCGGTCCACGCGTTCGCGAACGGCGCGGAATCCCTGTGCCACAGCTTCAATGCCTGCCGCGGCATCCATCACCGGGAGCCTGGCGTCGTGGTAGCCGCCATGGAACAGCCGGACGTCTACATGGAGGCCATCTGTGACCTCGAGCACCTGCATCCGGCCACGATCCGCCTGATCTACCGGGAAAAAGGACCGGAGCGCATGATCGTGATCTCCGATTCGACCGCGACCCACGGCCTGCCGGACGGGGATTACCCCTTTGAGGGCTATGTCATCCGGGTGCGGAATGGCGTCAGCCGGACGGAAAGCGGTGCGCTGGACGGCGGCGGCGCCTACCTGGACCAGGAGGTCCGGAACCTCGTGTCCATCGGCATTCCGCTGCCCCACGCGCTGCGGATGGCCTCCGGTACGCCGGCGCGGCGGATGGGCCTGGACGGTCTCGGGGAGATCCGTCCGGGTGCGGAGGCACGGCTGGTCGGATGGGACAGCGCCTTGCGGCCGGTGGCGGCCGTGATGGGGACGCGGGTCCATCGCTGGGAGAACTGATAAAAACGATGCAGTACGTCGGAATTGACCTGGGCGGCACCGGCATCGCGGCCGGTGTCGTCAACGAAGCCCACGAAATCATCGGGCGCGCCGCCCTGAAGACCCTGCCGGAACGGCCGTTTGAGGCGATCGTCCGGGACATGGCGGAAGCGGTGCGGACCGCCCTGGCCCGGGCAGGCCTGGCCGAAGGGGACGTTGCGGCCATCGGCATCGGCGTGCCGGGGGCCGTGGACCCCGCCGCCGGGACGGTGTACCTGAGCAGCAACCTGGGCTGGCATGATGTCGACCTGCGGGCGGAGATGGGCCGGTATTTTTCGCTGCCGGTGCGGTTGGACAACGACGCCAACTGCGCGGCGCTGGCCGAGAGCGTCCTGGGCGCGAGCCGGGGCACGTCCAGCAGCATCCTGATCACGATCGGCACGGGCATCGGCGCGGGCATGGTCGTCAACGGCCGCGTGTGGAGCGGCGCCTTCGGCATGGCGGGGGAGATCGGCCATACGACCCTCGTGCCGGACGGCGTGCCCTGCGCCTGCGGCCGCAGCGGCTGCGTGGAATGCTATTGCTCGGCGACCGCGCTGATCCGCATGGCCCGCCAGGCCTGGATGACGTTCCGCCCGGGCGCCGGCTATGCCGACCAGGCCGGCGGACCTGAACGCCTGACAGCCAAGGACGTGATCGACGCCGCCCGGGCGGGGGATGCGCAGGCGGAGCGGGTATTCCGCGCCTATGCCCGCTATGTGGCGATCATGTGCGACAACGCGTTCAACTTCCTGGATCCGGAGATCGTCGTCCTGGGCGGCGGGGTCAGCAAGGCTGGCCCCTTCCTGCTGGACACCGTGCGCGGATACCTGACGCAGTCGGAGATGGGCGAAGCCCGTCCTCCCTACCGCCTGGAGCTCGCGCGCCTGGACAACGACGCCGGCCTGATCGGCGCGGCGCTGGTGGCGCGTGAAGTGTGACTAAGCCCGCCACGGTTCACGTGTGACGCGAAGCAGGAAAAAGAGAAGAAGCGAGATAGGAACGATGTGGTAACTGCGGAATCCCATCGTCCGCCGCTTGATCCGCGGGAGGCCGCAGGCCGAACCGTCGTGTTCAACAGTTATCCAGTCCCATAGTCCAGCGGCGTACCCCCCTGTCCTCTGCGGCACGGAATCCCGGAGTCCGCCGGTTCACCCGGCGGATGAGGCCGCAGGCCGAAACCCG
>CACXEB010000028.1 GCA_902766515.1 uncultured Eubacteriales bacterium | reverse complement strand
GCCGGACGGGCGGGCGAATGCCCCGGACCCGGAGGAGGACGCCGCGCCTGAGCCGGTCCGGTCAGCGCCCCGTGATACCCTCGAGGAGGATAAGGAGCTGCTGCGGATCTTCGAGCGCACCTATGGGCCGATCCGGCCCCGGGCCATCCTGCCGCGCAGGGAAGCCCCGGCCGTACCGGAGCAGGTCACGGTCGCGGAGCCGCCGGACGAGTACCTGCTGGTGGACGGCTACAATATCGTCTTCGCCTGGGAGGAGCTCAAGTCCCTGGCGGCATACAGCCTGGACATGGCGCGCGACCGCCTGATCGACCTGATGTGCGATTTCAACGGCGTCCGGCAGCTGCACCTGATCCTGGTCTTTGACGCGTACCGCGTCCCCGGCGGCCGCGGCGCTGTGGAGCGGCGCGGCAACGTGGACATTGTCTATACCAAAGAAGCCGAAACGGCCGACGCCTACATCGAGAAGGCCGCTTACCAGTTAAAGGGCCACCGCCGGGTGCGCGTCGCGACCTCCGACGGCATGGAGCAGCTGATCATCCTGGCCAGCGGGGCGCTGCGGATCTCCGCCCGGGAGTTCCGCGCCGAGGTCGAGCAGACGGAGGGGGAGCTGCGCAGCTTCCTGGAGCGTCACGCCCTGAAGGCGCCCGGGAACCCCGTGTCGGAAGCCCTGCGCGCCGCTATGACCGACCTGAAGAAGAGAACGGAGGGTGACGATGCCTGAAACGCAGATGAGACTGACGACCCTGTGCTATATCGAGCGGAACGGCTGCTACCTGATGATGCACCGGGTCCGCAAGGCCGTGGATGAGAACGCCGGCAAATGGATCGGCATCGGTGGGCACCTGGAGCCGGGCGAGTCCCCGGAGGAATGCGTCCTGCGCGAGATCCGGGAGGAAACCGGCCTGGCGGTCCGTGACCTGCGCCTGCGCGGCGTCATCACGTTTATCCTGCCGGACTGGGGCGACGAGCTGACCTTCCTGTATACGGCACGGTCGGACGAAGGGGAGCCGGGGGAATGCCCGGAGGGCGACCTCGCCTGGATCCCGGTCGAAAAGACGCTCAGCCTGCCGCTGTGGGAGGGGGACCGCGTGTTTCTGCCGCTCCTCAGGGAACGGGCGGACTGCTTCTCCCTGAAGCTGGTCTATGCGCCCGGCGGCGCGCTGGAAAGCTGGACGCTGTTGCCGGAGGCTGCGGAATAAAGGACTACGGCGCGACGGGGCCTTCCTAATGCGGCTTCCGGCGCCGCCGAGGAGTTCCGGAACGTGGGGAAACACGCAAAGTTTCCTGCCGCATCAGACAAAAATGAAAATTTCAGAAAACGCTTGCTTTTTTTCTGTTTATCAGTTATAATAACACACGTTCCGCGATGCGGGACCATGCGCCCTTAGCTCAGCTGGATAGAGTGTTTGACTACGAATCAAAAGGCCGAGGGTTCGAATCCCCCAGGGCGCGCCAAGCAAAAAGCCTTGATCTCACAGAGAGATTCAAGGCTTTATTCTTGCACTTCAGAGGGTTATGTCAGGTCGTTTGGCTACTGTTTGGGTACTACTGCCCCTTATTTTGCCTCTTTCCGGGCATTGTCGAGGACGCTTTCTATGGCATCCGTGGCGTGTGTATCCTGATTGCCACTGTCAACACTGAAAAGAAAAACAACAGGAATGAATAAGCATGAGATAATCCAAAGGCTTCGGACGCTGGAACTGCCACGGTCGGAGTACTGGCTGGTGACCGGAAGCGCCATGGTGCTGTATGGGATCAAAGACGAAACCCATGATATTGACATGGGCTGCAGCAGGGAACTTGCTGGCCGCCTGGAGGCGGATGGGTATGCCGCGGAGCGCCTGTCGGATGGCAGCAGGAAATTTGTGATCGGCAGTGAAATTGAGATCTTTGAAGGCTGGCTCTATGACCGTGTGGAAACCGTGGAAGGGATCCCGGTCATTTCGCTCCGGGGGCTCGTGCAGATGAAGGAAGCCCTTGGCAGGGAAAAGGACCGGGCGGATCTTGCCATCATCAGGGAATTTATGCGCCGGGAGGGAATTTCGAAATGCAAAATGTGCGGCGGGGATATCCTGCTGAGCGGGGACAGGAGCACGGGCACCTGCGGCTAAGGATTCTCTCATATACCGCCCTGACCTTTCTTTGTTTCCTTTTCCCCTGTCGCACGCGATTGTTTCTTTTTTGTACTGTCCGGTCCGGATGCTTTCCAAATGGGATGACATGTTGTATACTGTGGAACATGTATACTGAAGGAGGGCAGGGCAATGGGCAACACTGCTGAACTGGTTGTTTTTATCATCTACCTGGCGTTTATGATCGGCATCGGGCTGTTCTTCTTCCTGCGCAGCCGGAATGCCGGCGAGAAGGAATACTTCCTGGGCGGACGAAAGATGGGGCCGTGGGTGAGCGCCCTGTCCGCCGGCGCCTCGGACATGAGCGCATGGGTGCTCATGGGGCTGCCGACCGCGGTGTACGGACTGGGCCTGGGTCAGATCTGGATCCCGGTGGGCCTGGCGATCGGGTACGCGCTGAGCTGGATCTTTGAGGCGCCGCGTCTCCGCGCCTTCTCCATCGTGGCGGAAGACGCGATCACCATCCCGCAGTATCTCACGCGCCGCTTCCGGTCCAAGTCCTACGCGCTGCAGCTGACCTGCGCCGTGATCTTCCTGATCGCCTACACGGTGTACGCGGCGTCCAGCATCAAGGCGGCCGGTACGCTGTTCCACACGGTCATCGGCCTGGACGAGACGGTCGCCATGTATGTGGCGGCGGTCATCATCATCTCCTACACGTTCCTGGGCGGCTTCTCGGCGGTCTGCTGGACGGACTTCTTCCAGGGCATGCTGATGCTGGCCGCGCTGCTGATCGCGCCGATTTTCGCGTCGTCCATGATCACCTCGACCAGCTCCCAGATCATCGCTGAAACCCCGAACTTCTTCAACCCGCTGACCGACTGGCGTGAGATCGCTTCCGGCCTGGGATGGGGCCTCGGCTACTTCGGCATGCCGCACATCATCATCCGCTTCATGTCGGTAGAGTCGCAGAAGTCGATCAAAAAGTCCGCCGCGATCGGCATCGGCTGGACCACGCTGATCCTGCTGTTCGCCGCGCTGGTCGGCATCTTCGGCCGCCAGCTGCTGGGCTACGACAAAGCGATCGACGATGACAGCCTGGTGTTCATCGTCATGGTGCGCAAGATCTTCCCCGCCGTGGTCTCCGGCGTGCTGCTGTCCGCCATCCTCGCGGCGTCCATGTCCACCGCGGACAGCCAGCTCCTGTCGGCAGCGTCCGCGTTCTCTTCCGACGTGTATAAGCCCATCGTCCGCTCGAACAGGGCCAGCGACCGCGAGATGCTGTGGACGGGCCGCATGGTGGTGCTGATCATCGCCGTTATTGCGCTGGTGATCGCGACGAACCCGAACGCGGGCACCATCATGAAGCTGGTCTCCAACGCCTGGGGCGTGTTCGGCGCGGCCTTCGGCCCGGCGATCCTCCTGAGCCTCTACTGGAAGCGCTTCAACTTCCAGGGCGCCCTGACCGGCATCATCGTCGGTGCGGCCGTGGACATCCTGTGGCTCGCCTTCCTGGGCAATACGGGCATCTATGAGATCATTCCCGGTTTCCTCTGCGGCCTGATCGCCGCCGTGGCGGTTACCCTGTGCACCAAAGCGCCTGACCGCGAGGTGGAAGCGCTGTTTGACAAAGCGATCGCATATCACGAATAATCCGGAATGATCATTCAGACATAAACCAGCATCAATACATGAACGGCAGTCACTGTTCACGGGGTGAACAGTGACCGTAGGGGGGATTGGCATCCCCCCTGCGTGACCCCCCCACAGATTTGCCTGTCGCCCCT